>CAKSNQ010000024.1 GCA_934476315.1 uncultured Eubacteriales bacterium | reverse complement strand
CGCGGCGCTTTGGCGCATTGGGGAGGGCGGCGCGGGGGCGCGCCGATGACCCCTCCCCATACCCCTCCCGGGGTTCGTTGAAATTTAGAAAGATGGGCGAGGGAAAACTCCTGGCGAGTTTCCCCTCGCCGCCGGAGACAGCTTCAACACGGGCTTTCGGCGCGTAGCCAAGGAAGCGGGAGGAGGCGGAGGGAGAAAACCTCGGCGTTTGAGATGGTTTCTCCCTCCGCAAAAACAGCTAAAAGAATATTGCCTTTGCTGTGTGGAAAATTTAGATTTCTTTCGGTTGCTGTTGGGATGTACTTTTAACTGAAATCTCCGGTGCAGGATGTGGGGGGAGAACCCCTCAGGCGCTCGTGCCTGCTGCCCGGCGCGACGGCTCCCCTTGTTATCCCGACGGGCGGGCGCGCCCCCTCCGACGTGACCGGCGGTCAGTCGCGGTAGTCGCCCAGGTATTCTTCGTTGGCGGCGAAAATGCGGTCGCACATCTCGCGACTCTCCTCCAGCGAGCAGACGGCGCTGACCAGCGGGTCCATGCAGACCGCACGACGCACCATTGTCTTGGATTTCTGCATTGCCGCCTCGACGACTAAGTTTTCAATGCGCGTCGTCGTATTGACCATGATGGCAAGGTGCGCGGGCAGCTCTCCCACCATCATGGGGTGGAAGCCGAAGCGGTCGGCAAGCACCGGGATCTCCACGCAGGACTCGTCCGGCAGGTTGGAGATTGCGCCGTGATTGGTCACGTTGCCGTTGAACTGCACCGGCGTGTGGTCGCCGATGCGCGCGTTGAATATCTCCGTGGCGTACTCCTCGCTCCGCTTGGGATCGACCGGCTTTTCCATAAAGGGTGCGAACTGCGCCCGCCAGTTTCCCTCACGCTCGATGTGCAGGTCCAGCGAGAAGCGGCTTTTGCCGTAGTTGCCCTCGCCCGAGGAGCAGTACTTTTCGATCAGGTCGGGGCGCTTGCGGAACCACGGGGTATACTCCGAATTGTGCCCGCTGGATTCGGTGACGTAGTAGCCGAGGTGCCGGAACATCTCGTTGCGCACCAGCTCCTTTTTGTAAATGTCCTCGCGTGCGACCGTCTCGCGCAAAAGCGGGTACAGATCCTTGCCGTCGCGCTCCAATCTGAGGTAAAACGCCTGGTGATTGACGCCCGCGCACAGGTAGTCGATCTCACTTGCGGGAATGTTCATCCAGCCCGCCAGCATGTCGATGGTGTGGCGCACGCTGTGGCAAAGTCCCGTCACCTCGACCTTCGTGTACTTCTGCATGGCGTGGCAGAGCATCGCCATGGGGTTGGTGTAGTTGAGAAAGACCGCGTCCGGGCAGTAGCGTTCGATGTCGCGGCAGATGTCCAGCATCAGGGGGATGTTGCGCAGGGCGCGGAAGATGCCCGCCACACTGCGGGTATCGCCGACGTTCATGTCTACGCCGTATTCCATCGGGATTTCGATTTCGTGCCGCCAGACGTCCACGCCGCCGTTGAACACTGTGCAAAGCACGCCGTCTGCGCCCTCCAGCGCCTCGGCGCGGCTCGTGGTCGGGACGATCTTCGCGGGGCTTTTCATCTCGCGGACGATTTTTTGCGCCGCCTCGGTGATGCAGGCGAGGTGGTCTTCGTTGATGTCCATGAGCGCGATCTCACAGTCAAAGAACGCCGGGTAGGTCAACAGGTCGCGGACGATGGTGCGGGTGAAGGTAAAGCTCCCCGCGCCGATAAATGCAAATTTTTTCATCAGATTCCGCCTTTCCGCCGCGCACGCGGCATTTGGTACAGACATTATACGACACGGGACGGCGCATTTCCATAGAAAAAACGGTTGAATATATGGACAAAAACGGGATTGCATTTTTCCGCGCGATGTGCTATACTGTGCACAGAGGACTGCTGAAAAGCACGATATTGCCTTAACACCCTGCGCGGACGGAAGCTGAATCTGCACGGGCAGGAGAACCGGAGTGTGGGAGGGAATCATGCGGTATCATACGGAAAAAGACGACATACAGCTTGCCGGGACGACGGAGGGCGAGGCGCTGTCGGTCAACAGCGTCGGTATCAATACGGTCGGGCGCGGCGGCGTCATTCGGACGGACTATACCACCCTGCGCGCGGGCGGACGGCGGGACTGGCACCTGCTTTTGCTCATGCGGGGGTGTTGTCACGCGACCTATGAGGGGGAGAATTTCGACCTGTACGCGGGCGACGCGCTCATCTACGCGCCCGGGCAGGCGCAGAAATATACGTTTTACGCGGCGGAGGACAACGCCTGCGGCTGGGTCCACTTTGCGGGGCGGGAGGCACCGCGGCTGATGGAGCAGTGGGCGCTGTCCCCGGGGGTTTTGCGCGGGACGGACGACGCTCAGGTGCCGGAGGCGTTTTCGCACCTGCTCGGCGAATACGCTCTGAACCGCCCCGGGCGCGACGCGTTGATGGCGGCGTGGCTGACCGTTCTGCTCGGGGCGCTGGCACGGGAGCGGGCGGACGGCTCCGGGGGGCAGACGGGGGCGCGGCGACGCATGACGCGCGTCATTTACGACATCGCCGAGGGCATCCGACGCGACCCGGCGCGGGCGGGGACGGTCGGGGAGTACGCGGGGGCGGCGGGATGGAGCGTTGACCGCTTCTCGCGCGTGTTCCGGGAGATCATGGGGCAGCCGCCGCACGTGTATATCCGCGAGGCAAAGCTGTCGCTTGCCCGCCGCCTGCTGCGCGAGAGTGAGCTGTCGGTCGGGGAAATTTCCGACGCGCTGAATTTTGAGGACGCGCTGTACTTCAGCCGCTTGTTCCGCCGCTGTGTGGGCATCCCGCCGCGGGAATACCGCCGTCGCACGGCGGAGCGCCCGGAAAAAACGGGGGAGGAAAGAGGGACAGACGGGACAGGCGGGGCAGGGGAGGCGAATGGTACGGGAGATACCGACGATACAAGAGAACATCCCCGGAGTGCCCGGGAGATATGAGTCGGGGGATGTGAGCAGGGAAATATAAGCCGGGAGATATAAATCAGGAAGAATTTCCGGCGCGGCGGATAAAAAACGCGGGGCGCGGCATACTGCTATGGAGGAAAATCGGTGGCGGAGGTGTCCGGATGGAGCCTATTGATTGGAAACAGGTGTTGGAACGGGTGATCGCGTGGGCGATGAGCGACGGCGTGCGGCTGGTGGTCGCGGCGGCACTTCTTTGGGTGACGTTCCGCCTCATCAACCTGCTGGGGCGCAGGATCGTCCGCCGCGGCAAACGGCTGGATAAGACCCTGACGGTGACGCTCGTGTATTTCGGCAAGATTCTCTTCAAAACGCTGATTACACTGGCGCTTCTCGGCTACGTCGGACTGGACACGGGGGCGCTCGCGGCGTTGCTCGCGTCGCTGGGCGTCGGCGTCGGACTCGCCGTCAACGGCGCGCTGTCCAACCTCGCGGGTGGCGTGCTGATTCTTCTGACCCGCCCGTTCCGTATCGACGACTATATTGAGGTCGGGGAGTTTGAGGGCACGGTGGAGGACATCCACATCGTCGCCACCAAACTGCGCACGCCCGACAACCGGGTGGTCTACCTCCCCAACGGGAGCATCAGCGCGGGGAGCGTGGTCAATCATTCCGAAAAGCCGCGGCGACGGGTGGACATTCCGTTTCCCGTTCCGTACGACATTGACCCGGCGCGGGCGGAGGCGGCGATCCTCTCCGCGCTTGCCGCCGATTCCCGCGTGCGCGACGCCCCTGCCCCCACCGTCCGCATCAGCGCCTACCGCGACAGCGCCCTGGAGCTGATCGTCAAGGCGTGGGTGCGGCGGGAGGACTATTGGGACGTGTACTTTGACCTTCTGGAGAACATCCCGGCGGCGCTGACACGCGCGGGCATCGCCATGCCGTTCCCGCAGCGGGAACTTCGTATGAAAAAATGAGGCGCAACACTTGACTTGCGCCGCAAAATATGGTAAAATGGCACTGCATTCGCGGGTTCAAATCGGGCATTTTGACCGAAAAATCCGCCTTGCAGTGTGTTTTTGTCTTTTGAGTGCGAAAAAATATCCGGCGGTCTGCGCCGGGGTGTTGGAGGAACATTCGTGAAAAAAGGAAAGAAGGTTGTGATTTTTATGCTGGCAGTTTCCCTTGCCGCCGCACTGCTGTGCGCCTGTAAGAAAGAACCGGCGAAGCCGGACGACCCCATCGAAAAAGGTCCGGATTTCCCGCTGAAATGGACGGATGAGGCGGACGCCTACACCATCGTGCGCGCGGACGTGGCGCCGCGTACCGTGGACAGCGCGATGAAAGCCGTGCGGACCGCCATCAAGGAGGCGTACGGCGTTTCCCCCAAGGTGCAGAACGATCTGGACTCCGCCGCGGGGCTGTCCGCCGAGGAGCTGACGGCAAAGCGGGAAATCCTCATCGGCTTGACCAACCGCCCGGAGACCGAGCAGGTGCAAGCCACGCTGTCCGAGTCGGAGTTCGCCGTGCGCGTCGTCGGCAATAAGCTGGTCATCCTCGGCTATACCGACGCGCTGACCGTCCGCGCCGCGGAATGGTTCATCAACAACGTCGTCGGCAAGCAGGAGATTCTGCCGGGCGATTACGTGTATCAGGCTACTTATACTGTCCCCGGCGGCAAGGTCGCCGAGTGGGACGAAACGCGCCCGACCATCGTCAAGACCTCCTTTGATACCGAGGATATCGTGATTGCCAATATCATCGCCACCGACGATTACGGCGCCGATCTGACGGGCATGACCGACAGCACCAAGGCGATCCAGAGAGCGCTGGACGCTTGCGCCGCGGCGGGCGGCGGAACCGTCTTTTTGCCGACGGGCACGTACCTTGTCACTTCCACCGTGACCATCCCCGAGGGCGTGACGCTCTTGGGCGACTGGCAGGACCCCGAGGAGACCGACGGCGCCGAGCCGGTGTACGGAACGATTATCCTCGCCAAGCCGAAAACGGTGAGCGAGGACGCCGCGCGGGACGAAAACCCGCTCTTCCTCCTGAAAGAAAACTCCGGCGCGGTCGGACTGACGGTCTACTACCCCGATCAGAACACGACCTCGCCCCGTCGTTACGGCTTTACCTTCTGCGGCAGTCCGTCGAGCGGAAACCCGCTGGGGCTTGCGTCGCTCAAGTGCATCACGCTGATCAACTCCTATCGCGGCATCGGCATCTGCCCTACGTACGCCACGACCGCAGACGCGCCCAAGCATGAGCAGATGCGCCTCGACCGCATCCGCGCCTGCGCTCTGGAGGTCGCCATCGACATGGACGCTTCCAGCGAGGTCGGCTACGCGACCGACATCCGCATCTCGCCCAAGTACTGGAGCGAAGCGGGCGCCGGGTACGCCACGGGCAGCAATGTGGAGGAGTACTGCCGGAGCCACACGCTCGGCATGCGGCTGGGTCAGCTGGACGACTATGTGCTCTCGACCGTCCTGATCGAACAGTGCGAGACGGGCATCCGCTTTACCAAAAATACCTCGAACTATGCGTTCTGGGGACTTTTCTACGACCTGAACATTCTTGAGTGCGACAACGGCATCCTGGCGGATAAGACCAACCCCGACGCGGGAATGGTCATCGCCCGCGGCAGAATCGAAGGCTCGGTGTACGCGCTGCGCAACGATTCCGCCGACGGCGTCATCAAGCTGTGTGATGTCACGCTCCGGGGCGATGTCAAGGGCGAGCGCATCATGATCGATAAGGAGACAGACCTCTCGGACGACGAGCTGGTCTACGGCACGCACAAAAAGCCCGAGGCAATCCTGTACGTCGCCGACGTCGCGGGGCTCAGCCGCAGTAAAAAGGACGCCTCCGCCGCCATTCAGAAGGCGCTGGACGAAGCGGGCAAGACGGGCGGCGTGGTCTACGTTCCCGCCGGCATTTACAGCCTCTATGCGCCGCTGACCGTTCCCGCGGGGGTGGAGCTGCGCGGCGTGTCCACGGTCAATACCAAGGATACCCGCCGGACCGACCTTGGCACCGTGCTTCTTTCCTATGTGGAAAAGGACGCCACGATCACCCTGAATACCAATGCGGGCGTGAGCGGTCTGCGGCTGTGGTATCCTCCGTTCGTTCCGTCCACGGCGCTGGAAATGCTCGAGAAGAGCGGGCGCATGAAGGCGGAATCCATCGTCGGTATCCGCGGCGACGGCGAGGGCGTGTATGTGACCCGCGTCACGATCGTTGCCGGATTCGTCGGCGTGGACTTCACCGGGTGCGATAACCACCACGTCAAGGAGCTGGGCGGCATGTGCTACCTCTCGCTGGTCAAGGCGGGCGGAAAGAACGGCGTGATCGAGGAGGTTCTGAGCAACCCCAGCTATCTGACGCGGAACAATATGGCGGCGGCGACCTTTGACCCCGAACTCTGCGACCTCTCCCGGTGGAGCTACTTCATGGGAAGCGAAGGGCAGAGCGAGGGCTTTGCCATCCTGTGCGGCGACCTGGAACGCACCTACTGCCGCACAATCTCGCTGGAGGACGCCGAGGGCGAGCGCGTGTTCAACTGCTTCATGTACGCGCCCAACACGCTGGTGTATTGCGACAACAGTTCGGTGTTGGCGCAGAACCTGACGACGGACTTCCAGTACGCCGCATTTGTCACGGCGGTCAATAACAGCGACGTCCGCATGATCAACACCCTGCGTTCCTGCGGCGGTACGTCGGTCTCCTGTGACAGCTCCAGCTCGCTTGCCATGCTCAACCGCGTGGCGAATAACTTCGTGGTCGAACCGCCGTACTACTCTTCGACGGGCAAGGATACCGTCGTGGCGGACACCGACCGCTTGCCGGTGACGGGGTGCGAGACGCTGGACAGAACCTCCGGCGTGACGCTCAATAAGGACGCCAAGTACGTCAAAGAGGGCACCGCTTCGTGGCGTCATCACCACGAGGGAACCGAGACGGACGTCGTATTCTCCTATCGCTTCAATGCGACCGACGTCTCCGACTACATGGAGGACGGCTACCTCCACATGTCGATCTACATCACCGACCCGCTTCACATTTTCTGGGGCGGCTACATCGAGCTGACCTCCTCCGGTCAGGCGGATGTGCAGGAGCTGTCGTGGGCGTTCGTCTCCCACGTCGCCCAGCCCGGCTGGAACGAGATCTACCTGCCGCTGAACTATGCCAAACTCGCGGGCGGCGATTTCAATCCCTCGTCGGCAAACTTTATCCGTGTCTACACGACCTATACCAAAAAAGGCGATACGATCGACTATTACATCGACAATATCTATTTCTGCAAGTAATCCATTCAAAACAATACCATGCAATCCGGTTGGGGGTGTTATACAAAACGCCCCCGACTTTTTTATTGTATTTGTACAAAATTACGGAGAAATCACGGAAAAGCCTTGCAAAACCCAAAGGCGCATGATAAAATGAGGAGGAATGTGCGGAACACGCACTCCGAACCAAGAGAAAGGATGCTTTTGCCGACGCAAAAGCTACGGTCTGAATCATGAAGAAGTATCTGCGCACCGTCGCACTGCTCCTGCTGCTTTGCACCATCGCAGGCGCTCTTGCCGCGTGCAAGCCGACCCCGGACACGCCGGACGACCCGAGCTTGCCGGACGACCCGAATACCCCGGATGACCCCGGCAAGCCGGACGATCCGGGCAAGCCGGACGACCCGGATGTGCCCGTTGAGCCGACAGAAATTCCGACCTCGACCATTCTGAGCGAGGCGCGCCCGACGCTCGTTCGCCCCGCCTACGCGACGGACGATGTGATTCTTGCCGACGTGGTGGCGACCGACGAAAAGTATGGCGCTGACCCGACCGGTCAGACGGACAGCACCGCGGCGATCAAGGCGGCGCTCGCGGACTGCGAGAAGCTCGGCGGCGGCACCGTTTTTCTTCCGGCAGGGCAGTATCTGGTGACAAAAAGCATCACCATCCCCTCGAACGTCACCCTGCGCGGCGACTGGCAGAACCCCGGGACGACCGACGAGCCGCTGAGCTACGGCACGATCATCCTCGCCAAGCCCAACGCCATCCGCGACGGGCAGGAGGAGCGTAACCGCAACGCGCTGTTCGCCATGTACTCCAACTCCGGCGTCATCGGTCTGACCGTGTTTTACCCCGAGCAGAGCGCGACCGACGTCAAGCGCTACGGCTTTACGTTTTACGCCATGGAGCAGAGCGTGCACACCCTGACCCTGCGCAATATCACCATGCTCAACTCCTACCGCGGCATCGGCGTCGGCGTCATGTACGACGTGGAATGGCACGAGCTTGCCGAGCTGGAGAACATTTACATGTGCGCGCTGGAAACGGGCATCGAAATGCACCGTTCCAGCGACGTCGGCTACACGACGGGCGTGCACATCTCGCCCGAGCTGTGGACGCGGGCGACTCGCGGCTTCGGTTGCAGTGACGCCGACGCGTTGAGAGCCTACTGCCACAAAAACGCGACGGGCATGATTCTCGGTGACCTGGACCTGGAGATGTTCAGCGAAATTTCCATCCGCGGCTGTGCCACGGGCATCCGCTTCTGCAACCCGACCACGGTGCGCACGAGCGCCTTCTGGGGCAATTTCTATGACCTTTCCGTCACGGATTGCGTCATCGGACTGGAGGTCGAGGCGATCAGCGCCGGCAACACCGTCCTCATCGCCCACGGCGAGATTGAGGGGTCGGAGTACGCCATCCGCAGTGCGGTCAAAAAGGTCCCGCTCCGTCTGAGCGGAATGGACGTGCGCGGCAAGGTCGATGCCGACGTTCTTTGCTACGACGATCAATTCGCCGACCCGGATGCGGTCGGAAAAATCACGGTGACGCACGGCGGCTACCTCAAGCCGAATGAGAATCTGTACGTCGCGGAGCTGTCTGCCGTGAAGGGCAAGACGCAGGACGCCGCCCCCGCCATTCAGAAGGCGCTGGACGCGGCGGCGCTCACGGGCGGCGTTGTCTATCTCCCCGCGGGGACGTACCACCTGTACACCCCGATCAAGGTTCCCTCGGGCGTTCAGCTCCGCGGCGCGGAATCCATCTTCACCCGCGACACCGCCGCGCATGAGGGGGGAACCGTGCTCCTGACCTATGTCACCGACGAGGCGACAATCACGCTTTCGCCGTATTCCGGCATGAGCGGTCTGCGGGTGTGGTGCCCGACCAACGACCCGACCACGGCGCTGGAAAAGATTCAGGCGAACGCGCCCGAGACCAAGGTCGCGGTCATCCGCGGCGGCGGGGCAGGGGTGTACGTCACCAATACGGTCGTCGTCGCCTCCTACAACGCCATCGACTTCCGTGATTGCGACCAGCATTTTGTCAAGCAGGTGTTCGGTTGCTCCTACCTCGCGCACGTGACGGTCGGCGGCGCCGACGGCGCGGTCGAGGAGGTGCTCTGCAATCCCAACTTCATTCAGCGCGGCAGTCGCGTGGCGGCTTCCTTTGACACCACGCGCGTCAACGCACAGCGCTGGCGCGACAACCAGAGCGGCGAGAAGCAGTCCGCGGGGGCGCCGTTCACCATTCTGTGCAACGACATTCTGCGCGAATACTGCACGCCGTTCCGCGCGGAGGGCGCGCAGGGCGAGCGGATGCTCAACTGCTTCATGTACGCCAGCCGTTCGCTTCTGGTCGTGGAGGATTCGACCGACGTGCTGGTGCTCAACTGCGCGATCGATACGCTCAAGGGCGACAACCCGATGTTCGACGTCACCTCCTCCGAGCTGACGGTCGTCAACGCCATGCGCATTTTCGGAACCTCCCTGCGCCTGACCAAGGATTCCACGGTCGTCATTTATCAGCGCAACGACCGCAACTCGGTGTGGGAGCGCCCCTATGATTCCTCGCTGGACCTTGTGGATAGCGGCGCGGACATCGGTCAGCTCATCACTAAGCGTCAGGATTTCCTGAACTGCGACAGCCTGCCGGACGACGTGCGCTTCGGCGGCGACTACCGCCTTGTGAGCGGGGACAACGCGAAATCCGGCTCGGCGTGGGAGATCAAGCCGAAGGGCGACGTGCTGTTCTCCTATTCGTTCCCGGCGACGGACATTTTGGACTATTGCGAGGACGGCTACCTGCACCTTTGGATTTACGTCGAGGATCACACCAAGATCGGCGTGAACGGTCAGGTGGAGTTGACCAGCGGCGGAACGTGCGATAAGGAGGAGTGGAGCTGGAACCTCGCGTCGCGCCTGAAGCAGAGCGGCTGGAACGAGCTGTACCTGCCGTTCTCCGGCGCGAGCATCTCCGGAGGGCTGCCGGACGGCTCGGCGGTCAACTACATGCGCGTGTATCTTGTCGGCAACGACACGACGTTCATCATCGACGACATTTACTTCTGCCGCTGAAGGGAAGGAAAGGGGGCTGTCGCGCATCGCGCGACAGCCCCCTTCTTTTTGCGGTTGTAACTCTTGTGGTTGCAACTTTTGCAGTTGCAATTCTTTGCAGTCATAACTTTTTGCGGATGTAACCTCTCCCGGATTGCAGGTCTCTCGTTCTTGCAATCTTTTTTGCGGTATTCGGTTAAGATCCGTTCCCGGCGCCAATCAGAACGCCCAGTCGCCGTTGCGGAACAGCTCGACCGACTTGCCGTCCTCCGTGTGACCGATGACCGTCAGGTCCTCGGTGCCGATCATGAAGTCCACGTGGTTCATCGAATCGTTGATGCCCATCTCGTGGAGCTGCTCCAACGTGAAGTTCTGATAGTCGCGCACGGTTCCCGTGTAGCCCGCGCCGAGCGCCAGGTGGCAGGAAGCGTTTTCGTCAAACAGCGTCTCGTAAAAGACCAGTCCGCTCTGACTGATGGGAGAGTGGAACGGCACCAGCGCGCACTCGCCGAGGTACGCCGCGCCCTCGTCCATTTCGATCATCTGGCGGAGCAGGGCTTCGTTGCGCTCGGCGTGCACCTCGACGGCTTTGCCGCCCTCGAAGCGGACGCTGAAGTTTTCAATCACCTCGCCGCGGTAGGACAGCGGCTTGGACGAATAGACGATGCCCTCGGCAACGCCGCGCTTGGGGGAAGTAAAGACCTCCTCGGTCGGCATGTTGGCGTTGAAAAATTCGCCGCCGATGGTCTTGTCCCCGCCGCCGCAGAACAGACTGCGGTTGTCGTCGAGCAGTCCGACGCGCAGGTTGGTGCCGTTTGCGGCGTGGTACTCCAGCTCGGTGATATGTAGGGAATTGAGGTAGGCGCAACGGGCGTCAATGTCGGCGTTGTGCGCCTTCCACGCCGCGATGCCGTCCTGCGGCTCGCCGCCCAGGGTGTCGGTCATGCGCATGGTGTAGAGGATTGCCTCCCACTGCCGACGCACGGCGACCGAGGTGCGCTCGCCGGGAAACATCTTCTTTGCCCAGGCAACGCCGGGAACGGCGGCAATGCACCACTTATATTTGTTTTCCATGGCGTCGCGGTAGGGCTTGATGACGCGGTAGCGCGCCTGCGCCGCCTTGGAGTTTTTATTCTGATCGATGCCGCACAGCCCGTCGGGGTCCTCCGAGATGAGGTAGAGCATGGCGGGGAGCGTCTCGGCGCGGTAGGCGAGCTTTGCCTTTTCCCATTCCTCCACGCGGGAGAGGGTCTTCAGCGAGCAGTAGGTGATTGCCATGCGTTCCAGCGGCTGGTGTGACCATTCCACCGTCACGCGCGACGCGCCCGCGCGGTAACATTCCCGCACGACCATCTCAACAAATTCGGGCTGATCCAGTCCGGCACGGATGACGACCTGCTCTCCCTTGCGGACGCAGATGCCCGAGACGGCGAGCAGCTTCGCATACTGACGAAGCAGAGTTTTTGTGATCTTCATAGTTCGGAAATTCCGTCCTTTTCAATGTATTTGAGCTTCCCGATGGCGGCATGCAGGACATTTTTGTCGTTGTCATGCGTCAGCGAAGCCTCCGCCGATTCCAGCGGAATCCATTCGACCTGCGCGATCTCGCCGCGGCGGGGATGAATCACGGTGGAATGGACGGTTGCCAAAAAATAAACCACTTCTTTTTCCACGCCCGGCGCGGGGGTGTAGTAGACCACCTGGCGAAAATCCGGCAGGATGGAAATATCGGCGGCGGTTTCCTCTTTGACCTCGCGGGTGGCGGTTTTCCGTTCGGTCTCGCCCCGCTCCACGTGCCCCTTGGGGAACGAGCGGTAGCCGCCCGGACGGTGGCGGATCATAAGGATATAGAGTTTTCCGTCGTTCCGGTTGCGGTAGACCACCAGAGCGCCGCAGGATTTTTCGTATGTCATTATGACCCCCCTTTTTTTATGTCGCGCTTTTTGACCGAGGCTTGCAAAGCGGGGGCTGATGCACGGATGCGTCAGCCCCACACGGTGTTTCTGCCCCGAATGTTTCCCAAATGGCACGAGTGTCGGGGCAAAGCGGTCGCCGCCGGGGAGCTGCCGCGACAGTGCGGCAGCCGCTCTTGGCGTTACTGCTTGATTTCCTCCATGGTGTAGGCTTCCAGAACGTCTCCGACCTTGATGTCATTGAATTTTTCCAGACCGATGCCGCACTCGTAGCCCTGTGCGACCTCCTTGGCGTCGTCCTTGAAGCGCTTGAGAGACGAGATGGCGTCCTCAAAGATGACCACGCTGTCGCGCAGAACGCGGATTTTGGAGTTGCGCGTCACGCGACCGTCGGTCACGTACGAACCGGCGATCGTTCCGACGTTCGGAACATGAATGGTCTGACGCACCTCGGCGTGTCCCTGGAGGACCTCCTGGAACTTGGGCGCGAGCATGCCCTTCATGGCGGCGGTGATCTCTTCGATGCAGTCGTAAATGATGCGGTAGGTGCGGATTTCCACGCCCTGACGCTCGGCGCTGTCCAGAGCCGCCTTGTCGGGGCGGACGTTGAAGCCGACGATGATGGCGTTGGACGCGGCGGCGAGCATGACGTCACCCTCGTTGACACCGCCCGCGGCGGAATGGATGACGCACACCTTGACCTCGTCGTTGGAAATTTTCTGAAGCGAAGCCTTGACTGCCTCAGCCGAGCCGACCACATCCGCTTTGACAATGATATTCAGGTTCTTGACGCCCTCGGCGATCTGATTGAACAGGTCGTTGAGGTTGGCGCGGGCGTTGGCGCGGAAGCCCTCTTCCTTGGCGGCGTTCTTGCGCTTGTCGGCAAGCTCGCGTGCCATTCGCTCGTCCTCGACCGCCTGGAATTCGTCGCCGGAGGAGGGGACCTCGGCAAGTCCGGTGATCTCGACGGGAACCGACGGACCGGCGTTCTTGACGGTGCGACCGCGGTAATCCGTCATGGCGCGGACACGACCGACCGCGGTGCCCGCGATCACGATGTCGCCGTCATGAAGCGTACCGTTCTGCACCAGCACCGTGGCAACGGGACCGCGACCGCGATCCAGCTTTGCCTCGATAATGATACCCTTGGCGCGGCGGTTGGGGTTGGCTTTGAGCTCCTTGACCTCGGCGACCAGCAGAACGCTCTCCAGAAGGTCGTCGATGCCCTGACCGGTCAGCGCGGAAACGGGGACGCACATGACGTCGCCGCCCCACTCCTCGGGGATGAGGTCGTATTTGGTCAGCTCCTGCTTGACCGCCTCGGGATTGGCGCCCGGTTTGTCCATCTTGTTGATGGCGACGATGATGTCGATGCCCGCCGCCTTTGCATGGTGGATCGCCTCGATGGTCTGTGGCATGATGCCGTCATCCGCGGCGACCACGAGAATGGCAATATCGGTTGCCTGCGCGCCGCGGGCACGCATAGCGGTAAACGCCTCGTGTCCGGGGGTGTCGAGGAAGGTGATGTCCTGCCCCTTGACTTTAACGCGGTAAGCGCCGATGTGCTGGGTGATACCGCCCGCCTCGCCTGCCGTCACATTGGTGTGGCGGATGGCGTCGAGCAGGGAGGTCTTACCGTGGTCAACGTGACCCATGACGCACACGACGGGCGCGCGCGGCTCAAGGGCTTTGGTGTCGTCCTCCTGCTCGTCGAACAGCTTATCCTCGATGGAGACGACGACCTGCTTGGTGGTCTTGATACCGAATTCCTCGGCGACCAGCGCGGCGGTGTCGTAGTCCACGAGCTGATTGACCGTCGCCATAATGCCCATCATCATGAGCTTTTTGACGACCTCGCCGGTCTTGACCTTGAGCGCGGAGGCGAGATCGCTGACGATCATCTCCTCGGGCAGGGTGACGTTCTGAGGAAGGATGTGAAGCGGTTCGTTGGTTTTCTTCTTGCCGAACGCGCCTTTTCCGAAGGCACTCTTGCCGGTGGTTCCGCGGGCGAGTCCGGGGGTCTGGCGCTTCTGCTTGCCGCCGCCCTGCGCCGCGCGGTCCTTTTCGGAGACGAACGTCTCCAGCTTTTCATCGTATTTGGAGGGGTCATAGGTCGTGCCGCCGCGGGTGTCCACCACGCGGGTCGCGCCGCGCTGTGCGGGCGAGGAGCTGTTGGTCACGCGGATGGTTGCCTGCGGATGGAACGTTTCCTTCAGACCGCCCACGGGCGTGAAGTCACGATCTTTGTCAAAGCCTCCGGCGCCGTGTCCGCCCTGCGGGCGGTTCTGCGGGCGGCTTTGTCCGCCGAAGCCGGAGCCCTGCGGGCGATTCTGCCCATAGGAGCCCTGTCCGGGACGGTTCTGTCCGTAGGTGCCCTGTGCGGGACGGTTTTGCGCGCCGTAGCCACCGGCTCCGGCGCCCTGCGGGCGGTTCTGCCCGTAGGTGCCCTGTGCGGGACGGTTTTGTGCGCCGTAGCCACCGACTCCGGAGCCCTGCGGACGGTTCTGCCCGTAAGTGCCCTGTGCGGGGCGGTTTTGTGCGCCGTAGCCACCGACCCCGGAGCCCTGCGGACGATTCTGTCCGTAAGCGCCCTGTGCGGGACGGTTCTGCGCGCCGAAGCCTCCCTGACCGGAGGTTGCGGGACGGGTATTCTGTGCGCCGTACGTTCCCTGCGCGGGGCGTGCGGCGGGATTGGCGGAGGAAGTCGGCGTTGCGGGACGCGCGGGCGCGTTCGCGGAGGATGCCGGAGCAGTCGTCGGAGCATTTGCCTGAGCTGACGTCGGGCGGGCAGGCTGTGCGCCTGCGGCGGGACGGGCTGCCGTCTCCGGATGCGCCGGGTTTGCCGCCGTCGGCGAGGTTGCTTCCTGCTTCTTTTCCGTTGCTCCGGTCGACGCGGTTGCCGCGGTTGCCGCGGTTGCCGCGGTTGCCGTAGCGGAAGTCTCGGACGCCTTCGCCGCAGCGCTCTCATGAGCGGGCGACGTTTGAGCGGGCGAGGACTGAACGGGTGACTTGGCTTCGGCAGCCTTCACCTCGGTTCCCGCGGCGCTCTCCTTGGCGGGCGCGGAAGCCTCTGCCGCCGTCGCCTGCGCCGGGGCGTCTGCCTTTGCCGCTTCCTTGGGGGCGGCAGGCGCTTTCTTCCTGGAGGGGATGCGGGTGACGCCGTCCAGATAGTCCTCGATGTTGGAGATCTGGTGACTGCGGGTCAGCGTTTCGAAAAGCACGTCAAACTCATGCGGCTCCAGCGTCCGCTGTGTTTTCACGTCAACGCCGTGCTCCGCAAGAATGTTTGTCAGATCTTTGCTCTTCATGCCCAGATCTTTCGCCATCTTGTTTACCTTAAACTGGGGATTGATTGCCATGTTTCCTCCTAAAATTCCCCGGCATGGAAACCGTTTTTCCCGGTGGGTCAGCACCGGCGGTTATCAATGTCGTCAATTTCATTGCAATGTTGCGGGTTCGATGTTTGGTGCGCGGCGGGTTGCCGACGCGTTACTGTCCGAGTGCCCGGAGCGGGCGCTCCAGCAAACGGCAGAACGAAGCGTCACGGACGCCGAGCGCCGCAAGCGATGCGGAGCCTTTTCCGACCGCCGTCGCCAGCGTCGCGCCGTCGATGGGCAGGCGGACGTGGCGGATCTTGTAGAATGTGCATTTATCTGTCAGCTTTTTGTGCGTGTTTTCGGATGTATCGGACGCCTCCAGGACCAGAAGCGGCGGGCGCGCGTCGCGCATGGCGTCGCATACCATCGGCGTGCCGAAGATCAGCGCGCGGGCGCGGGCGCACAGCCCGAGGGCGTGGAGCAGAGCCGATTGCGCCCCGGAATCGGGGGGGACCGTCATCTGCGCGGGAGGGGGAGCTGCCTGAGACTTTTCTTCGGAACCGGGGCATACCTGCGTGGGAATGTCCTCCTGCGGCACCTCCGAACCGGGTTTTGCCTGCGGGGAAGGGGGCTTTCGCGTCCCCCCGGCGAGCGGCGCGGGCTTACGGCTGTTCGGCATCGGCAAGGAGCTCCTTTTCCATGTCGTCGTAGACCTCTGCGGGGATGGTGCATCCGAGCGTGGTCTCCAGCCGACGGGATTTTCTCACGCGGCGCAGGCACTTGACGTCCCGGCACAGATACGCGCCGCGCCCCGGCTTGCGTCCGGTGAAGTCCAGAGAAATCTGTCCCTCGGGGGAGCGGACAACGCGAAGCAGCTCGCCCTTGGGCTTGCGCTCGTTGCATCCCAGGCACTGGCGCTGGGGGATTTTGCGGGGGGTGAGAGGCATGGTCGGTGACTTCCTTTCCTGAGGATGGGATTTGCCGGGGGACGAATCTCCGGTGAGGTCTGCAAAATGTCCGGCGCAAAATACCTCCGCGGTTCAATCCGCGGTTATTCCGCCTTGATGTCGATCTTGCAACCGGTCAGGCGCGCCGCGAGACGGGCGTTCTGACCCTCTTTGCCGATGGCAAGCGAGAGCTGATCGGGAGCGACGAACACGCGGCAGGTGCGCTCGTCCGTGACGGTCACGCTCTCCACCGTGGCGGGGGAGAGGGCGGCGGCGACATATTCCGCAAGGTCCTCGCTGTATTTCACGATATCCACCTTTTCGCCGCGCAGCTCCTCGACGATGGAGGAAATGCGCATGCCGTGGTTGCCGATGCAGGCGCCGACGGGATCGACGTCCGGGTCGCGCGACATCACCGCGATTTTGGTGCGGGAGCCGGCTTCGCGGGCGACGCCCTTGACCAGGACCACGCCGTCGGCGATTTCGGGAATTTCCAGTTCAAACATCCGGCGGACGAGTCCGGGATGGACGCGGGAGAGCGTGACGAGCGGACCGCGGGACTCGCGGTTGACCTCGATGACAAAGACGCGGATGCGGTCGCCCACCTCAAACGTCTCGCCGGGAATCTGCTCGGACCTGAGCAGGGTGGCGTAGCTCGTTCCGGTTTCGACCACGACATTTCCCGTTTCGCGATCGACCTTGGAGACGGTGGCGGTGATGATCTCTTCCTTCTTATTTTCATAGGCTTCCTGCATCACGCGGCGCTCGCCCTCGCGGATGCCCTGAATGATGACCGATTTTGCCGCGCCCGCGCTCAGGCGGCGGAAGTTCTTGGTTTTCAGCTCGGTCTCGACCACCTTGCCGACGGTGTACCGCTTGCTGATGGCGCGCGCGTCCTCCAGCGAGATCTGCGTTTCGGGGTCAGTGACCTCCTCGACGACCTCCTTCTGCTGATAGATGCGGACGTCCTTCTTCGCCGGATCGATGACGACGCGCACGTTGGTGTTGTTGCCGTATTCCTTTTTGTAGGCGGCGGTCAGCGCGGCTTCGATCTTCTCGTACATGTACTCCGGCGGGATGCCCTTTTCCTTTTGCAGCATGTCCAGCGCGGTGAAAAATTCGGTATTCATGGTTGTGACCGTTGCCCTCGTGACGGAGGGCATCCTTTCTTGTGAGATGGTAGAGCGGGCGGGATTTTTGCGCGCCGCCCTCCAACGCTTGTTTTCTGAAATCTGGAATTTTGTTTTGCGCCCGACGTCGCGGGCGATGATCGGCTTGCGCCGATTTTGCTTTATGATTTATGAAAAGTCGCAGACGGTGTTCAGTCGGCTGATGGCGGCGCGGGGGATTGCCACGGTGTCCTCGCCGACGCGGATGAGCACGCGGTCCTCGTCGTCCATGCCGACGAGCTCGCCGCTCCACACGCGACTGCCCTCCAGCGGCGCGAACAGCTTCGCCTGAACCTGACAGCCGACGCAGGCGTTGATGTGGGCGACGCTTTTCAGGTCGCGCTCAATGCCGGGGGAGCTGACCTCCAGGTGATACGACTCGGCGATGGGGTCTGCCTCATCGAGGAGCGGGTCGATGGCGCGGCTGAACCGCTCGCAGTCGTCGATGGTGATGCCGGAGTCGCTGTCGAGCGTGATGCGCAGGTAATATTCAGCGCCCTCACGGACAAATTCAATGTCCCAGACGCGGTAGCCGAGCGAGTCGGCGAGCGGCGTTGCGAGCTTTTCGACCGCGGCGACGACGCCGGAGGTGCGTAGGGTGTGAGCGCCGGAGACCTTGCGGATAGCCATGGACTTCCTCCTTGCTGTGCGAAAAATCAGGATTCATACAATGGAGAGTGGACTCTGACGAACCCACTCTCCATGACACACTATGCTTACTACAGAGTAGTATAACACATTTTTCCACTCTTTGCAAGGGCTTTACGGGATTTTTTCGAGAATTTTTCCGGATTTTTTCAAAATCGCGGTCAAATCCGGCGCGCGGGGCGGATCCGGGCGAAAAAAGCGGCGTCCACGCCCGCGCGGGGCGTCTGTCGGGGCGTCAGCGGTGGGCATCTGTGCGGGCAAACCGCCGGGGCATCTGCCGGGCATTTGCCGGGGCATCCGCCGGGCGGGGCGTCCATGGGACATCTGCGCGGGCGCCGGATACCGGGTGTCCGGGGTCGACCCCGGGGAGCGATGCTCCCCGGTAAAGAAACACCGCCCACGGAATTTCCGTGAGCGGTGGCAGATTATCGTGAGGATTCGAGAACGCGCAGGGCGAACGCGGTGATACCGTCCTGCATCCCGGCAAGCCCGGGGATGGGGGACATGCCCTTGATCTTCTCCTCAAAGCAGTGCCCGCCGAAATGCGACGCCTCGATCTCGCACGGCGCGCCGACCGCGCGGCAGCGGTCGTAATAGTACAGGCTGTTTTCGGGATAGACCAGGTTGTCGTGCGTGCCATAGGTCAGAAGCGTCGGGACGCTGCACGGCGTGATGTAGTCGATCGGGCTGAGATAGTGCCGATGGGCGTGCGTCGCCGGCTCGTTCGGGAACACGCGGGCGTACTCGGCGTTGAAGGGCCACGCGCCCGTTGCGGCGTCGTACAGAACGGTCGGAGGGCTCATGGGCGCCGCGCCGATGACCTTAAAATCGTCGGCAACCGCGTCAAAGGGGGAATCCTCGGCAAACTCGCCGTGCGGCGCGTTCGCCATCATCAGGCACAGATGCCCGCCCGCCGAGTGCCCGGACACGACGAATCTGTCGCGGTCAATGCCGAGCGGTTCGGCAAAGTGCACCAGATACCGCGCGGCGTCCATGCAGTCCGAAATCACCGCACGCATGGAGACCTCGCCCGTGACGCGGTAGTCGGGGCTGACGACGGCAAATCCCGCGCGGCGGAGCGCATCGACCGAGCGTCCCGCCATGCCCAGCATGTCGGCGCGGCGCTCCTCGTGCCAGCCGCCGCCCGCGATGACGAGATACACGGGGGCGCGGTCAAACTTCTTTTCGATGGGGGCAAGGAACGTCAGTTCAATCCGGCGCTCCCCGACGACCTTGTAGGTCAGCTCCGCGCGGTCCGCGATCGTGCCGGAGACGGTAATCGTCATGTCATCCATAAAATCAGAGCATCCTTTCCGTATCAGTCGACGCCGTAATTTTTGAGCATTTCGTTCAGTGCGCTCTCCGCCTGTCCGCGCAGAGAGGCGAACTCGGAGGCGTAGCTCTTGCCGTAGCGGATGATGTCGCGCATGGTGGTGGAGACGCTGCCGAAGTCGAAGACGTAGCCCCAGTCGTAGACGGTGGATTCGACCACGGTAATCAGGCTCTGCTTGGACTGTGCGTCCTTTGCCTGGCGCAGAAGCAGGATGGTCTCGTACTGCTTCTGAAGTGAGGAGTACTGCGAGGTGGCAGCCATCGCCTCGATAATCAGCCCGGCGCGTCCGGTGTCGGCGACGGAGGAGGGAACGATCGCCATGGTGCTGATGTAGCGGTTGGCGTTGGAGTAGTATTCCTCCTGGAGCTGGTCATATTTCGGCATGGGGGCGATGCCGTATTCCTGCTCCATGTCGGCGAGCATGTTGATATCGCACAGCGCCATGGAGTGGAAGATGGCGCGTCCGTCGCGGAAGGTGTTCAGCGAGTCGTAGAGGGACTTGTAGTGAAGCACGTCGTCGCCGCGCATGAGGTCGATCACCGCGTCCAGACGGTCCGAGTTGCGCGATCTCTCGTGGGAGAGGGAGGGGATGCCGCTCCCGTCCTTTTCGGTGAACGTTCCGCCGCAGGCGACGTAGAACGCGCCCTCGGAGTCGTTGGCGGGTGCCAGCCCGTAGAAGTCGTCGATGCCGAGCGTGTCATCCGAGCCAAGCTCGCGCGCCTGACCCTCGATCATGAGCGCCAGCGTTTCCAGCGTCCATTCGTCCCGCTCCATCAGCTCAAAGGGAGAGGTCAGACCGGCGTCGGCGAGCAGCTCCTTGTTGAACAGCATGGCGTTGGGGGCGTAGACGTAGCGGTTGGTGATGGCGCCGGTCGCCATATAGATGTGCCCGTTGACGTCAAAGCTGTTCACCGAATTTTTGTTCCACCAGGGCTTGGTCAGGTCGATGTTCGGAATCTCGTGCAGGTCCCAGAGCAGGTTGGCGTTGGCGAATTGGAGCGCACCGCCGGCGAGCGTGCCGAGCAGGAGCTGGTAGTCGTCGTCGCCCGCGCGGACGCTGTTGCCCAGGCGACTGTACATGGCGCTGTCCAGCATGTCCTCGTAGTACAGCTCGATGCCGAAGTACTCCTCAATCATGGCGTCGCGGTCAACCAGCGCGTCGTGGATGGTGCCGCCGTTGTAATCGTCATCGTTGGTAAACTGCTCGATGGTGAAAACGTTCTCATAGGTGGACGACGCCGCGATGCGAAATTGCTCGTCGCCGAAGAACTTTTGCGGGAACGTCTTGAGAATCTGATCGGCGGTCATGTCGTCGTCCTCGTCGTCGCCGGGATCGGAGGGACCGGAGGGGTCGGAGGGGTCGCCGCCGGGCGCGGGCTTGTCGGGGTCGTTTCCGGGGTCTTTGTCGTTCTTGCAGGCGACAAGGGAGAGTATGCTGAGGAGCAGAAGCAGGCTCAGCAGGCACAGCAGGACGCGCACGACGGGGGAGGTGCGTGTTTTCATGTTGATTTCTCCTTTAATATGGCGTTTCTGACGTTTCTGGCGTTTCATCCGATGGCAAAATTACAGACTGACGGTCGGGAGGACGTCGCGGTCGCCGCTCTGTCCCATGTAGGAGCAGAGGACTCTGCCCGATCTTCTGCCCAGCCGGACCGTGTAGGGACGTCCGGGGAACAGGTCAAAGAAGTTGTCGGAGAGCTTGCCGTCCGTGCCGTCCAGGTCAAGGCACACGCCAAAGACGAAGGCGTCGGCAACGTAGGTTGCGGTGCCGGCTTTTTTGTCCACGCTGACGCGGATTTCGGTGCTGCCCAGCCCAAGCTCATCCGCGCGGCGGTCGATGTAGCGGCGGCGGGCGAGCGGCTCACCCTCCACGGCAAGCTCCGCGAACGGGATGCGATCTTCCGCGTACGGCAACCGGGCGATCACGCCGGAGTTGTTGGCGGGGAGCGTCACGGTCAGCTCCTCCACCTCCTGCTCGGCGCCGTTCGCCGTGGCGCTGCCGAAGGTCAGCGTCGCCTCGCGCGGCTCCAGATACTCGTTGATGCCGTAGATGTCGAAGCCCTCCTTGGTGCGGACAATATCGACCGCGATGGGGGCAAACGCGCGCTTGACGCCCCAGAACGCCGGGGTGCGGTTGCGCAGGTAGTCCACCGTGGTCCACGAGCGGGTCGCGGGCCAGCAGTCGTTGTACATCCAGAAGATGGCGGAGCCGGTGGTGTCGTTCATGCGGCGGCGGAAGTTGAGAATGTATTCGGTCAGCGCCTCATTCTGCACCAGTCCCCCGTAGTAAACGTAATCGGGGATGCTCAGCGGGCGTTCGCGGTCGGACGTGATGCCCAGCTTCTGCTCCATGATGATCTCGGGGAGGTAACGGTTGGAGTCGCACAGCGAGTTGTCGTGTACCTTGAAGTCGTATGAATACATGAAGTTCTGCTTTTTGCCCAGCGCCGCCATCATGTTGGGCAGGCTGGTCGGACCGAGCACGCCGCCCTCGTTGGGGAAGCGGGACTCGTAGGTGCGGTACTGGAAGTAATCCGGCGAGCCGAACGTCACGCCCCACGGGTGCTGATCGCCCACGGTGTCGGAGGTCGGGTTGATGCCGTCGGGAGAGAACGGGCTGGAGGGCTGGTAGTAGTGGTTGTCGCCCTCACGCCGGAGCACACGGGGCAGGACGACATAGTACAGGCTCGCGTCGGTGTAAAGGTTGAGCCGGGCGTCGCTTGCGAGGAACTGGTCGATCTCGTTGTTTCCGGCGTAGATGACGAGCGAGGCGTAGGAGGACAGGCGGCGGATCTGGTAGGTGATCTCCGCGATGTAGTTGTCCACGAACTCCTTGTCGAAGGCGGGGTAGGTGGCGCAGGCGCCGATGAAGTCCTGCCACACGACGATGCCGTGCTCGTCGCACAGGTCGTAGAAGTCATCGGACTCATAAATGCCGCCGCCCCAGACGCGCAGGGCGTTGAAGTTGTCCTCCAGCGCGCGGTCGATGAGGACGCGGTAGGTGTCGCGCGTCAGGCGGGAGAAGATGATGTCGGCGGGGATCATATTGCCGCCCTTGGCGAACAGGCGGACGCCGTTGACCAGCAGGGTAAAGTATCTGCCGCCGGCGGGACGGGGAGACTGGTCAATCTCCACGCGGCGCAGACCGATCTTTTTGACGACCTCGCCGAGGACCTCGCCGCTTGCGGTGTCGCGCACGGTCAGGCGGAGCGTGTAACGATAGGGGGTGCCGTGATTGCGCGGATACCAGAGCTGGGGGTGCTCCATGCGGAAGGACAGCGACAGACATGCCTGTCCGCTGACGGTTCCGTCAATCTCGGCGCCCTCTCCGGTCTCGTCGATTCTCGCCTCCAGCGTGAGCGTGCGCTCGGCGGGGACATTGAGGAACTGGCGGACGCGGACGGAGGCGAGGCTGTAATCGTCGTTCAGATCGTGGAAGACCGACGCCTCATCGAGAAAGACGGGCGCGATCTGGAGGTAGCAGGGCTTGAAGATGCCGACGTTGAGCAGACGGGGGGACCAGTCCCACTCGTACTGCGATTGCGGCTGACGGGCGTAGACGCGGTGGAGCAGATGGTCGGGCGCCTTGCCACCCTGCGGGAGGGTGGGGCGGCAGTCCTTGTCGGTGTATTCGAGGATGCCGCTGTCGAGCCGGACGTCGATGCGGTTTTCGCCGGCGAAGACCGCGTCGGTGATGTCGATGCGGCAGGGGGTGTAGAAATTGTTGTGTCTGCCGACGAGCTTTTCGTTGACATATATGTATGCGCACAGCGCCAGCCCCTCAAAGACCACGCGGACACGGTTTCCGTCGGTGAGGTCCTCTTTGGTGATGGTGAAGGTGCGGCTGACGAGCCAGTATTGTTCTTCGATGAAACGCGCCTTGAGGACATTGTGGCTCAGGTGAACATCGCCCGTGATCCACTCAAGAGCCTCCTGCACGGTGCCGGGGACTTTCATGTCGAAGGTCGGCATGAAGGGCTGGGGACGCGGCCAATCGGCGTGGATGCCGCCACGGGGACCGGAGGCACCTTTGCATTGCCAGATGCCGTCAAGATTCAGGGTTTTCATTTCGTTCTCCTCTCAGAGCCGGTGCGGGGACCGGATTTTCCATACGCACAAGGGGGCGCAGGGTCATGGTAAGCATATCATATTCGACAGGGGGTGTCAATAGATTCAGGAAAATTGGGGAAACTTTTTTCCGTACTTTTCCGTCGTTTCCAACACTTGAGGCTTGCGGCGGGGCGGGGAAATGTGATAATATGATGGTGACGGAACAGAACAAAAGATGCAGGAGAGGAGGGAAGCGGCGTGGGACGTCGTGCGGGGGACTGCGAGCCCCGCGAGGCGACAGGCACAGACAAAAGAGGACGGGGGTAGGAAAAAACTCGGAAGAGGTTTTCCTACCCCCGTTCGGCGTCACGGCGACCCCACATCCTGCATCGGAGATTCCAACTAAAGGTACATACCAACAGCAAACGAAACAAATCTAACTTCTCCGCACAGCAAAAACAATATTCCTTCAGTCGTCTTTGCGGAGGGCGAAACCATCTCAAACGCCGAGGTTTGGCGGCTTGCCGCGGTCCCTCCGCCTCCACCCACTTCCTTGGCTATGCGCCGAAAGTCCGTGTTGAAGCTGTCTCCGGCGGCGAGGGGAAACTCTCAACGAGTTTTCCCCTCGCCCGGCTTTCTACATTTCAGCGAATCCCGGGAGGGGTATGGGGAGGGGTCAGCGGCGCGCCCCCGCGCCGCCCTCCCCAATGCGCCAAAGCGCCGCGTCGTTGCGGCGCGACGCGCATCCAGCCTTGGA
>CAKSNQ010000023.1 GCA_934476315.1 uncultured Eubacteriales bacterium | reverse complement strand
CTCCTGACGCATCAGATTTCCGACACTCCCCTCCGTTTGCGCATGGATTCCTTGCAAGCGATTATGATTGGATAAGAGTCGTGTACAATGCGGTTGCAGATGGCATCTGCCAGAATGGGATCGCCAATCTTGTCCCGCCAGCCCGGAACGTCGAACCGAGAGCAAAAAATGGTGGAAGCCTTTCTGTATCTCCCTTCGGTAATCTCCAACAGATCCCGCGCCTCGGTTTCCTTCAGCGGATACAGTAGCCACTCATCCGGGATCAGCAGCTTCGGCTTTTTGTATTGCTGAATGACCTTGCGGTAGGTACCGTTACCTCGGGCAATCGCCAGCTCGGTGAGAAGCTCCGGCAGGCGTACGTATTTCACAGTGAGAAAATTTCTCACGCTTGCCAACCCGAGAGCACAAGCCGGATAAGTCTTACCGCTACCGATTGCACCGAGGGGCATGACGTTGTGGTGGTCAGTAATGTAATCGCAGTTTGCCAGCCTTGCAATCTGGGTCTTGTCCGGATTTCGGTCGGCGTGGTATTCATCGAAAGAATTCAATAAAAAATACCGGATAGAATCAATCTATCCGGTATTTTACGGTATAGACGAAAACAGTACGGAAAACCCATATTGTGTTCGACATATACTCCAATGGTGACCCATCGGGGAATCGAACCCCGGACACCTTGATTAAAAGGAATAGAGCCACCCGCGAGAGCGCCAGCCCACACAGAACGCGAAATTTTCGCTTTCTAAGCGCATTTATACTAAACCATACATTTATCTATACCGATACCACAAAATTCAAATTTGATATGAAATTTCGCGCCACAGGCATATATAACATATAGCAGTATACCATTATACCACATTCACCCGGTGAAAGCCGGGTGTTTTTTGTTGTCTCCGGAGATCTCCGAAGATCCACGCACCCCAAATTCGCAAGCGCTTGCGAATTTGAATTCTACCGCCGAGCCGCTGAACCCTCCGCGCTCTGATCTCCATGGTGAGGGGTCTTGACCCCTCACCATATTGACCCAAGCGTTAGCGCGGGCAGAGCGACGCACAGCAGAAGAATTCAACAGCTGAAACAATCGCGTCAGTGGTCGTTAATTCGACCGCTGAATCAAGGAACCGTGCGCCGCACGTCCCCCGCCCGCTTCTGTCCATCCGCCCTATCCAACCCGCGCCCCTTGCAAACTGTCAGCGTCAGCTGAGGCACACCCCGCAAAGTTGCTAAAGGTCGCGCGCACGCGCGTAGGGTAACCTTTAGCAACTTTGTAAAGCGTAAAGCCAGCCAATTTCTCCTTGCGGTGCAAGGGCAAATGGCTTTACAGCGTTTGTAAAGCCTTTGTAAAGCCAACCACCCGCGCCCCGATCACCGGAGCTTTCGCGGTTCGTCCGTCAGCCCGGCAAGATAGTCCACTGAAACGTTGAAGTGTTCCGCAAGCGCCTTATAGTGTTCTATCGGCATTTGCCAATCACCCTTTTCCCAACGGCTGTATTGTTGCCGGGACGTGTTCAACAAAGCGGCAACTTCAGATTGTGTTTCTCCCGAATTTTCGCGCACTTCTTTTAGCCTTTGGCAAAATTGCATAAATACACCCCCCATCATTCGGCATACATTGCGCGTTTCTTTTGTGTAAAACGTAGAAATCAAATGCAACATGCATGTTGCTCTTGAAATTCAACGCACATGTAGCTATAATGAACGTAGCGCAACACCTATGTTGCGCAATTTATACAAAGGAGTGAACCCCATGCCCTCCCCGCCGTACGAAGAAATACACCTACAACGGATTTACGTAACCGAGGAAGAGGCGGCGCTATTGATCACATGCGTCCGGCATGAAGCCCGCCGCGTCCTCCGCCGCGTCCGGAAGTCCGTCACCATTTCGGATGAAGATTTAGCTATCGAGCGTCAGCTTGATATGTTGTCCGATCTGATCGACGTTCTTCCCCTCAAAGCACGAAAGCCACACGAAACCCTGACCAACGAACTCAGGAAAGGAGGAACACCCCATGAGCACCCCGCGCAATCAACTTTTCATTCAACAAGATCGAAACTATTTCGGAAATCTGTTGTATCAAGCCCGCACCCGGCAAGGCGTGAAACGCCGTGACGTCACCGAAAAACTGCTTGACTACGGCTACGAGATCGCCCCTTATGCCTACCGGGACGTTGAACTCGGAAACCGTAGCTTGACCTTTTCGGAATTTCTCATGATCGCCGACGTTCTGAATCTCGACGTCTTTGCAATTGTCCGCAATTACAAAGCCAAGCGCAATATTGCGTAACCCCTCATAACTACAACATTATAGCACAGAAAGGAATTTATCATGTCTGGACAGTCCATTGACAATCCCGTGTACGTTAATTTTCAACGACTGATTGATGATGTCCGCGCCCTCCCTGATCTCTTTGAAATCCAGCTAAAAATGTGTGATGAACTTGAAGAACAGTCCGAGGACTGGGTGACGCTGGTTATGAACGTAAAGCGACGTCTCTACAATTTGAACCGCGTCTTGAAGGACTATTTTGACGGCTACACCATCACGCTTTCATGCGTTGAATCTGAATTATTGGCGATCGTTGCCAAAGCCGCCGAAGAAAATGAAGATTGAGAGGAATTTATTATGTCTGAACGAAAACAAAAATATTATGACGGTGAGTTGATTTTTAATTTAATCATGGAACATCAAGAAGATTTTATTCCGTTTTTCAAAGAGCACTACGATCAACAGCGATTCCGCGTTACGCAGTACCAAAACAAGGATGTAAATGCCTTCTTTGGAGCCGCTGTCCTCTACTTAACGGAAAGGATGCCCGACGTATGCATAACTTTGTAAAGCTCCTGCCGCTGATCGCGGCGACAACTGCCATCATTACCGCCGTTGCGTCGCTCTCCCTGACTTCCGATACCACGGATAACGTGAACGACCTCCGGGAGAGACTCGACGAGTATTTCAATACCTCCGATGAATACCACGGCACGAAAGCCGGCTTCACAAGGGAGGGAAATTGACATGGTAATTGACCCCAAGGGGCTGGGCGGCTTGGTCAAGCTGTCCTGCCCCGAATGTGGCAAGCTGTGCGGCTACACTGACAGCGCGTTTCACGGCATGGTCTTGCTGTATTGCAAGCGGTGCCGGAAACAAGTGATGTTCTACCGTTCCTACGGTCTGATCTATTCCGCCATCAGGCGGGTGAACGATCAGGTGCGCCCCTCACACGATGACGCAACGTCGTAAATACGCAGAGCTGGAACGAATCCGCCGTGCATAAGTCGGTACAGACGCGCGCGGCGGATTCGGCGCTTGCGCCAATCCACGCGCGCGCCCGCTTCTTCCCCCTGTTCCACGTCCCGTCACGGATACGCCGCAACACTCCCCCGGGGCGAAGTCCCCGCGATCTGGCAGTTGCCCGGAGCGCCTGCAGCATGTCCTTTCCGCCCCCCGGAAAAGACCCCGGAAACTGCCCCGAAAAGCACCCCGAAATCCCCTTGAAAGGAGGTCTGGAAGATGTTATCAAATTGTGAACAAACGGGGCAAAATGAAGGTTTCCTTCTTCTAATACTTGATTTATATGACAGAATGTACTCACTTTGACGATTTCACCCCCTCGAAAATTTCACCTTTTCAACGGTTCTCGCCCGTCTCTGAAAGCGCCGTTCGATACAACACCCGGGCGAAGTTTTACCCCACCCCGGACGGTAGTGCCCGGCTTGCGGAGGTTCAGAACTTTTCAACCGCAAAATTTACCCCCGACGGATGGGAGACGATCGACCCCGACGCTGAATTTTTACAGCTTCAGAATCTTCCGCACTCTGACTTGACAGCTTCCCCCGGTGATGAACTCCCGGACGTGATTGAAATCCCGAAAGCCGACGTTCTCACCGCCGACAAGCTCGCCAACATCCGACGCGCCGTCAGCCGTTCCAAGATCAACGCTTTTGACGCGATCATGTGCAATTATGATCTTGATCTATTCGCCACGATCACATATGCCCCGGACGCTGTGAGCGATAAAGCCGACTATGATGAGTGTTATAGATATTTGCGGACATTTTTGATGAACCGTGTCACCCGCCGCGGGCTGAAATACGTATGTGTGCCGGAGCGAACCAAGAAAGGAGACATTCACTTTCACATGATCACCAACAGCACCGCCCACAAGCTGACACCCGCCGTCAGTCCCTACACCGGAAAGCCGTTGCTTCACCGAAGCAAGCCCCTTTTCAACATAGCCGACTGGGAGCGCGGATTTTCTTCCGCTGAATTTATCCCTGCCGACATTCAGCAGGAACGCGACGCCGTGTCAAAATACATTTTCAAGTACATGGGCAAGCAGTCGGGGCAGAAGATCGGCGGGCGCTATGTCCTCATGGGTGGCAAGCTCGCGCGCCCGTTCTACCGCTACGGAGACGACCCCGCCGAGTTTCTGCCGAAAGACAGCGCCGAAGCGTTCCACGGCACGGTAGCGATTCCCTGCGGCAGTGGCAACCTGACCTTTGAAAAATGGACTTTCATCTGACACCGGAAAGGAGACAACAACCCTTGAACCTACGCGAAAGCATTTCGGACTTTCTTGCCGACCAACGGAGCCGGGGCAACTCCCCCGCAACGCTGGATTACTACCGCCGCATTCTGTTCCGGTTCGCCGACTTTGCAAACGTCACGGACACCGCCGCGATCTCCCTGCACCACTGCCGCGCATGGTACGCGGAACTTGCAAACAGCCAACTGACCTCCGTCAGCGTTCAGACCTACATCCGGGGCTTGCGCGCCTACCTTGAATGGCTCTATGAAAACGAATACATTCCGGAGGACATCCCGCGGAAGTTCAAACTTCCCAAAGCACAGCGCAAGACCATCGACATCCTGACCGATGACGAGATCAGGCGGCTGTTTGCCGCGTTCGACCCTGCCATCCCCACGGGTGCCCGTGACCTTTGCATATGCTCGCTCATGCTTGACAGCGGTTTACGGCTTCACGAGGTTGTCACGCTACGGCGGGACAGCATCCACCCGGAAGATGGCTATGCCATCGTATCAGGGAAAGGAAGCAAGCAACGCATTGTTCCGATCGGCAAGCAAACCGCCGAAACCATCCGGCGCTATGAACTTATCCGCCCCCGCGGTGGCTCGTCCTTTTTCCTCTGCATCGACGGCGCACCCGTCACGGACAACACGCTGAAAGACCTCTTTCGCAAGCTCAAACACCGGGCAGAGATTCCGCGACTGCATCCGCACTTACTCCGGCATACATTCGCCACGCGATACCTTGAAAACGGCGGCAACATTTACAGCTTGCAAACCATCCTTGGGCACACGTCTCTTGAGATGGTCAAGCGGTATCTCCATCTTGCAAATACCCGCATCCGCCGGGATTTCAGCAAATACAGCCCACTTGACAACCTCTTTCCGATGTGTGTATAGGACGAGCGGCAACGTCTTTTTCAATTCATTGCCGCCCATTCCGCTGGTGACTCATCGGGGAATCGAACCCCGGACACCTTGATTAAAAGTCAAGTGCTCTACCGCCTGAGCTAATGAGTCATTATTCAATTATCGCCGTGAACCTCTGTATTATATCATAAACCCCCGGGCTTGTCAATGGATTTTTCAAAAAAATTGCGGAAGTTTGACGCTTCCGCAATTTTCCCCGCGCTATCGCGCATGTGTCGGCACGCGCGGTCAATACGATGCATTTTATCCCTCCGCCGGCAACTGTGAACGAATGAAATTCTGAACCTCCTCCGGGCGAATCTGCAAAATGGTCGCGATCTCGCCATAGAGCAGATGCTCCGCCTTCTGAAACACCGTTTCGTCCGCAAGGTACAGCTTGCGCCCCAGCGCCGCCTGCTCCTGGCGACGGCAACGAATGGTCTTGAGCAGTTGCAAGAGGCGTCGGCGGTCCCCGCTCTGCAAAATCTGTCGGAACATCTCATTTCGCGTACGCGGATCGTCGATCCACTCGACGGTATCCACCTGCGGGATGGCACGGATCAGGGTCTCCATCTCACTGCGGGAAAGGAGATGCTTCATCTGCGCCGTCAGCAATTCCGCGTCGGTCGGTACGTAGATGGTCATGCCGGGATTGTCCACCGGCGTCAGAATATAATACTCTTTTGTCTCACCGGAAAAACTCTCCCGGCGAATCTGTGCGATCCGGCAAACACCCGTTGTGCCGTACAGCACGTACGTTCCCACTTCAAACATCCTCTTCCCTGCCCCCTTTTTTCTGATTCTGTCCGGAGTCGCGGTGCGCGACTTCTTACTTATAGTATACCACGTTTTTCCGCGAAATGTCAGGGGCACTTTTCACAAATTTTTCGTTTTTTTGCGACGAACACGCCCGAAAAATGATCCGATCGGTCAAAAAAGCACCTCCGCGACCGCAATCGCAAGGGGTGCTTTACTTTTTGGAGGGTCAAAAAACCGATTGGCGTCATTCGGTACGGAGCGCGACCACCGGATCTTTCCGCGCCGCGATGCTTGCCGGCAAGAGTCCCGCGATCAGCGTCAGAGTCATGCTGATGAGCACCAGAATGACGCACGCCGGCACGGGCAGGAAGGCGTTGATCGCTGTGATTCCGCTCAGATGGTGGATGAGCAGGTTGATCGGGATGCAAAGCCCCATGGAGATCAGGATTCCCAGCATACCGGCGGAGAAGCCGATCAGCAGGGTCTCTGCGTTGAACACCAGCGAAATATCGTGCTTGGAGGCGCCGATGGAGCGCAGGATGCCGATCTCCTTGGTCCGTTCCAGGACGGAGATATACGTGATAATGCCGATCATGATGGACGAAACGACCAGTGAAATGGCGACGAACGCAATCAGTCCGTAGGAAATTGCATTGATGATGCCGGTGACGCCGGACATGAGCAGTGCGACGTAATCGGTATAAGAAATCTGATCGTCCTCCCCGACCGCCTTGTTGTAGTCGGCAATGATGTCGGCGATGCCGTCCTTGTCCTCAAACGAAACCGCATAAATATTGATTGCAGACGGGGAATCCACGTCTACCGCGCCGAGCTTGGTCAGGTTTTCGGAAAGTGTCGTTCCCGACACCGCGGACGGCATCCACGCGTCGTAGTAGCCGACCATCGTCGCCTCGTCCGCCGCCTGCCACAGCGCGTCAAATTCCGCCGCGATCTTGGCATATGCCGCGTCGCTCTTGGTGGACGCGCTCGCGGCGTACATTCCCGCAGCCGCCTTTTGCGCTACGGCGGTGCACGCCCGCGTCAATTCCTCCTCACTCAGCGCGCCGAGGTAGGAAAGGAGCGCGGACTCGTCCATAGTGGTATTCTGCGCCCAGTCGTGCATGACGTAGGCGATGCGCGTGTTCCGGTCGTCGCCGATCTGTGAGAGAATGAACGCCGTCAGGGTATTCAGCTCCTCGTCGGTCGGCGTCAGCATGCTCTGCTCCACCTCCGCGCGTACCTGCGCCTGTCGGCTGGCGGCAACCACGCCGCGCACCTGCTCCGCCACCATAGCGCAGAGCTGATCGTCGGTGTACGCCGAGAGGTAGTTTTTCATGGTCTCAAGGTCCATGCCGTACGTCTGCGCCGCCAGCTCCTCCAGCGACTCCCGCGTGCTGTGCTCCGCCATAACGCGATCGACGGACGCCTGCAATTCCTCCTCGGTCAGCGCCGAGCGGAGCTTGATATACATTTCGGTCTTTTCGGCATCGGTCAGACCGGAGAAATAGGCGGCGATGCGCTCCGCTTTTTGTGCGGCGTCCAGGGTATCCTGCTCCTGCGAGAGGAACGGAAGCCCGGTCAGAACGTCAAAATTGGCGTTTTCGGGAGCGCGCTGGGCGGTGATGACCGCGCTCTGCTCGCTCTCCCGGATAAGCTCGGCGGTCAGTGCGGAGGTATAGCCGAACGCCGCGGTCTGGGTTCCGACCGTCGCGTCCTCATTCGGGCGGATGATGCCGGAGATGGTGATTTCGGTCGCCCGATTCAGAAGCAGGGTCAGCAGGGCATCGTCGTCGCGGATGTCGGTAAAGACGCCGTCGCCATCACGGTCGGCGTAGTACATCGCCTCCGTCAGGACGCGGAAGCGGGTGCCGCAGACCTCCTCATACGAAAGATTCCTCGCGTTAATCTCGATCTTCTCGCCGCGCAGGGCGCTGGACATCATGCGAGTCACCTCATCGGCGGGGATCAGCCCGAGCGCATAGAACGCGAAGTCGGAGACCTCATTGTTTTCATCCAGAATCAGAACGATCTCATTCGGTGAGGCAGGCCACGCGCCATAGACCAGGTCGTACTGCTCGCGGTACATATCCGAAAGCAATTCCCCGTCCTTGCCCGGCAAAAGCTCGGTCCAGAGGTTCAGCATTTTGACCTGTCGGGAGATCATGTCGTACAGTCCGCCCTCCCCCGATGAGCCGGCGGCATAATCCGCCAGCGCTTCCGAGACGCTGCACGACCGATACGTCCCGTCCCCGGTGGGCAGGTACGTATCCATCCGCAGCGAATACCGGTACTGCACCGTGGAAACCAGCTCGCGCAGGGCGGTCGTCGCCGTGTCCGGGTTCATTTCCTTTTCCAGGAAGGCGCGGAAAGCGGTCAGGTTGTTGGTCGTTTTCTCCGCTGCAAAGAACGAATTGAACAGCGTGTACATCTGCGGATTGGAATACACCGCGTCCTTGTCGTGGTCCCCGCCGCTGTGGGAGGGGTCCTGCGCCATGGCGCTGAACAGCGCGGACAGGTCGGTGGACTCAGCCTCGATCGTCACGGGGTACTGGCTGAGCGTATCCCGCTGGACGTTGTTGATATAAGTCTGCACGCCTGTGGAGAGCGCGAGGATCAGCGCGATGCCGATAATACCGATGCTCCCTGCAAAGGAGGTCAGGAAAGTGCGCGCTTTTTTGGTCATCAGGTTGCGGAAGGACAGCGACAGCGCCGTGAAAAAGGACATGGAGCGCTTGCCCTTGCCGCTCCCGTCTGTCGCGCGGCGCGATTGTTTCCTGCCGCCCCTGCGTCCCTTGGCGCCCTGCTTTGCCGCCAGAAGTGCCTCGGCTTCCTTTTGCGCGAGCGCGGGGTCATACGGGTCGGTATCCCCGACGACCTGCCCGTCCAGGAGGCGCACGATGCGCGTCGAATAGCGCACCGCCAGCTCGGGGTTATGCGTCACCATCAGAATGAGCTTGTCTTTGGAGATCGCCTTGAGGATTTCCATGATCTGCACGCTCGTCGCCGTATCCAGCGCGCCCGTCGGCTCGTCGGCGAGCAGAATGTCGGGATCGTTGACCAGCGCCCGCGCGATGGCAACGCGTTGCATCTGCCCGCCCGACATCTGATTCGGCTTTTTATGAAGCTGGTCGCCCAGCCCCACCTTTTCCAGCGCCTCGATCGCGCGGCGGCGGCGCTCCGAACGCCCCACGCCGGAAAGCGTCAGCGCCAGCTCGACGTTGGCAAGCACGCTCTGATGCGGAATCAGGTTGTAGCTTTGAAAAACGAACCCGATGGAGTGATTCCGATAAGTATCCCAGTCGCGGTCGCGGTACTCCCCGGTCGAGCGTCCGTTAATCACGAGGTCGCCCGAGGTGTAGCGATCCAGACCGCCGAGCAGGTTCAGAAGCGTAGTTTTTCCACAGCCGGACGGTCCGAGCACCGAGACAAACTCATGGTCGCGGAACGCGAGGTTGATCTCGCGCAGGGCGTGCACCCGCTGGCTCTCGTCGCCCGTCCCGTAGGATTTGCATATATTTTTGAGTTGAAGCATGATAATCACCGCGGCTTTTGCGTCGGCAAAAGCGTCCTTTCCTGCACGATTGCGGTCGGCTTGCAGTGCAGAGCCGTCGTCGCGCTCTCCGCGCGTCTGCCGCGCGGAACTCTTTTCTTATTATATCGGAACGTCCCCCGCGGCGTCAAGGGCGCTGCAAAAGAATTCCGAGAAAGTTTTCATTCCCGTCACATGATCGTCAAGCACGCCGGGGATGGTCTTTGCGCTTGACAAATTCCCCGCACTGTGGTAAAATAGTGCCGTGCGCGGGCGTGGCGGAATTGGCAGACGCGCCGGATTTAGGATCCGGTGGATTTCCATGCAGGTTCGACCCCTGTCGCCCGTACCAGCCGCCAGCCGGAAACGAGGCTTTTCGCCCGGGTTCCGGCTGATTTTTTGAGTGAGAACGACCCGTTTGTCCATTTCAGTCAAAGGAGAAGCATCACCATGAACTCAAACAGCATCGCAACAAAGGCAACCGCTCCGGGGGTCGGACGCCGCCGCGCGCCCGTGCGCGCACTGTTCTGCGTCACCGCACTGGTTCTGCTCGCGCTCGCGCTCTGCCTCGCGGCGCCCGTGGAGGCAAAGTCGCAGACCGTTTCGGTGGGAATCCCCGTGGAGGAGCACCCCGAATTGTTCCTCCCGCGCAGCATGCCGACGCACGGAACAGGAAAGATCGCGGTCTTTCTGATCGAATTTCCGGACTACAAAAACGAAAACCCCGTGGCGACCGCCGATTATTACGACCGTCTGTATTTCAACGGCGGCGTGAACACAAACTGGGGAGAAATGAGCGTCGCGGACTTTTACGAAACGCAGTCCTACGGGAAATTGAAGCTCGAGGGCACGGTGTTCGACTGGTATACCGCCCGGCACGAGCGCTCCTATTACGACAACAAAAAGTTCGAGCTGATCTCGGAAGCGGCGGATTTTTACCGCGCGCAGGGGGTCGATTTCTCCGGATTTGACGGTGACGGCGACGGCGTGATGGACGCCGTGGTGTTCCATTTTGCGGGGGCGTCTTCCTCCGCGAAGGATGACCCGTGGTACGGCGGCGTCACTTCCACCTCCTATGCCCCGCAGGGGTACGGTGAGATCGACGGCTTGTGCGTCCGCTCCTATGTGCAGATCGACGAGTCTGCCACGGATGGCTGGGATCGTTCCATCGACGTCATTTGCCACGAGCTGATGCACACGCTCGGCATGCCCGACCTGTACAGTCGGATTGACATACTTGTATCACCCGCGGAAGACCTGATGGTCGACAATGCCGATTTCATCAACCCCTATCTGAAAATGATGCTTGGCTGGATCGACTCGGTCAAGGTCATCACCGAGGACGAAAAGGACATCCGTCTGGACGTGCACGGCGAGACGGAGCTGGGGCAGATCGCCATTGTCACCGATCGCTGGAGCGGTCTGTTTGATGAATTTTATCTGATCGCTTACAGAAAATATTGTCAATATACAACCGCCGTCATCTGGCATATTGACGCCCGCCTGACATCCGACGGAAAGTCGTTTTTGTATGACAACATACGGTACGACCCCCGTCCGGACAAAAAAACTGTCCACAGCACAGACGATTTCTCTCCGTATCTGTTCATCGAGGAACTCTCGGCAGACCCCGATACCAACTTCGTTACGGCGTCCCCATATTCTCTCGATCAGTCCGGTTTTGGCAAGGATTCCGTCCTCGCTCCTGATACCGTCCCCTCCTCCGACATGCACGGCGGCAGATTCACCGGCATCCGCATCAGTAATTTTACGGGGCACGACAAGGCTTATCTGACCTTTGACGTCGCGTTCGTCACGGATGAGAACGCCCCCACCGTCACGACCCGGGAGGATGACCTTGAATTTACGGGGACGACAAAAATCCAATTCAGCGAGTACATTTACGCCGGGGAGAGCTTTGACCGTATCAGTGTCACGGACCGGAACGGCAATGTGCTAGATGCCAAGATCATTCTGCCCAATTATCCGAACAATGAAATAGAAATTCAGTTCCGGAACGACGGGTTTAAGGGTGGCTACATACTGAGCCTTCCCGAGGGTTGTCTGGAGGATTCCTCCGGGAAACGCCTGCCCGCCACAACGCTCACGGCTTCCCGGGATAAATATATCTTTCCGACAGAGGAGGAACAGCTCCCGGGGACGGGCGAGTTTGCACGGTCAAACAGAGAAGCATACTTTGTCCGGCAGAAGACCGGGTATGTAGTGCTCACTCCCTTGTGGGAAAATTATATCTACGGTGCCAAGTACGAAATCATGCAACTTGACTTTGACGGACAGGTGCTATCACAAAAAATTATTGACTCACCGTTCAAAAGCATTGGGATTGCTTTTACAAAGGTGCTTGACACAGGCAACGACTGCTTCATTGTCGCATGCCGAAGTAGGAAGTCAATCTCCTATGATCTCTTTTTCTGCCTTGACATCAACGGCAATATAAAGTGGGTAAACGACACCCTCGATAAGGAAATTATAGCATTTGCTCCTTTCCTGCGCAAAAACGAGCTGGCAATATACACAAACGGATACCGTGAGATGGTATATATTGATCTCGCCAGTGGAAAAGCCAGAACTACGGATTTCATAAAAGTCTTAGGATATCGCCCTCTCGATCTTTCCAACGGAAAGCTCCTATGTATGGTTCCCCGCCTCGACAAAAACGGCAATTCATACAACGAATTGCGTCTTGTCAACGCCGAGACGTATGAGGTAGAATTACGGGGCAGGCTGGATAGTTCTTTTTCAGAATTCACCACAGCCTATGCCAACAGCGACGGCACCTATCTACTGTATGGGTTTCAGAATGACAAAACGGTGGGCTGTCTGCTTGATGCCGATTTGAAGCTTGTCAAGCAAATCGCCATAGGAAAGGAGGGTTCGTACCCCGAATTCCATCGGTTTGTCGACAACGGATTTTATACGGTCCATCTGTTAGGTTCCGTCAATCACGACAATGCCCAGTATCAGGTCCGGCGCTACGACAAATATCTCAACCTGATCTGGAAGTCGAATGTCGTCGCAAACTTCATCTATTTCTTCCCCTCCACATCAGGAGAGCTGATGGCATACAAATCCATGTGGAGTCCTCAAAGAGAGTGCTACATTGAGCGCTACGGAAGCGAGGAGGCTTACAAAATCCCCCACGAGCACACACTGGCGCACGTGGAGGAGGTCAAAGGCACCTGCCAGAGCGAGGGACTTCGCGAATACTGGTACTGCACGGACTGCGGTCGCCGCTTTGCAGACGAGGAGGGCGTGACACTTCTGTCAGACCTTTCGTCGATGATACTTCCGAAATCGGCGCACACCGAGACTGTCTTGCCGGAAGTCCAGCCGACCTGCGCCAAAACCGGGTACACCGCTGGGAAAAAGTGTTCGACCTGCGGAGCCATTCTTGTCGCACAGCAGGTTATTCCCGCGACCGGGGTGCACGACTTCGGCGAGTGGGTTACAACTACCACGCCTACCTGCACCACGGCGGGCACGGAAACCCGCAAGTGCACTTTCTGTGGCGCGTCGGAGTCCCGGGAGATTCCCGCAACCGGGGTGCACGACTTCGGCGAGTGGGTCACGACAAAACAGCCGACCACCGAGGCTGAGGGCGAGCAAACCCGCGTATGCAGGCAGTGCGGCAACACGGAGACCCGCGCTCTTGACAAGGCGGAACCGCCCGTCAGAAAAATCCCCGTATTCGTCCGGATACTGGCGCCCGTCGCCGTGTGCGGCGTCGTGATCTGCGGAATCCTGATGGGGCGGAAAAAGGCAAAACGATAAATTACAACCCGCCCGCGGACGTTCTGTACTGCGTTGGGGAGACCCCCGTTTCGCATCTGAAAAAACGGCTGAAATAATACGGGTCCTCAAAGCCGACCGACGCGGCGATCTCCCTGACGGAATAGTTGGAGCAGGTCAGCATATTCTTCGCCCGCTCGAGCCGCAGGGCGTTGATGTAGCGGGTCGGCGTGGTACGGAGAAACCGTCGGAACAACCTCCGCAGGTGCGTTTCCGACACTCCGCTGAAGTCGGAAATGCTCCCGACCGAAAAACCCGGCTCCGCATAGTGGCTGAGCACGTAGGCGGTGATTTCGGAGAGCAATTCGCTTTTGCCGGCGTATGCCTGATTTTCGCACCGCACGGCTTCGCTGACAAGTTCATACAAAAGAGAAAAAGTCTGTGGGATCACCCACGGCTTTTTTTCATTCCAGACGCGATAAATTTTGGTGAACGTGTTTCGCGAGGCGAGCGCATTGGATAAAAAAGCACTACTTTCCCCTGCCCCCGCGGAAGCGTCAAAATCAAAATCCACGCAGACAAACCGACTTTTATCCGGGACGCGGATGGCATACAGGCTGTCCTTCGCCAAATAGATAAAGCAATCCTGATCTGCCATGAAGACGCTTTTCCGGGATGTGCCGCTTCGGAAACGATACTCCGCCCCACCGCTGAGAAAGTAAACAAAGGCGTCGCAATGTCTGCCGACCGTTCGCATCGGGATTTCGCCGCGGCTGAATTCTCCATCAAACACCGTGCGTATATTTGCAATTTTCAAATTCATTCTCCTATCACCTCACGGAATCATTATATCCCGCACGGCAGAATAAGTCAACTAAATGGTCGAAAAATCCATCATGGTTATTTTTTTCATTTACTTCCGCGCCGCGCGATGCTATACTGCTGTTACATTCGCACACGGAGGGAGCCATGAAGATTACAGATTTTGCGCAGAGCCGGGGCGCTATGGAGGATCAATACGAGCGATTTTTTCATTCTGCCGACCCGGAGGCGACCCGCCGCTTATCCGACGACCTGCGCCGCATTTATGACGGTGAATCCGACAAGGCGCTCGGCTACGGAAAGGCAATCCGCTTTTATTTTTCCCACGTTCCCCTCGCCGTCAATCCCGCCGACATTTTCGCGGACATGGCTGACGAGTCCGCGGCGCCGTTCCATCTGCGCGACGAAGAGTACCGCCGACACAAGCCACCCGTCCGTTTCGCCGCCCCACAGCAGGAGGGGGCGTTTCTGGCGGACTGCGATTTCGGGCACACCATGCCGGACTGGAGAACTGTTTTCCACCGCGGTATCCCGGGAATCCTCGGGTGGGCGGAGCGTCTCCTCCAATCGCCCGGACTGCCGGGGGTGCAAAGGTCCTTTTATCTTTCGGTAAAATATGCCTATGAGGGGATTTTGATCTACCTTGGGCGTTTGCAGAGAATTGCATTTTTCACCCCGTCGGAAAACGCGGCGTTCGCGGCAAAAAATCTGAACGCGCTGTTGCACCGGAGCCCGCAGACGCTGGCGGAGGCGATGCAGCTGTATTTCATCTACTATCAGGCGCAATATCTCACGCAGGGGAACAGTCTGCGCTCACTGGGGTCGGTTGACAAACTGCTATACCCCTATTACAAGCGCGACCTGGCAGATGGGAACTGCAGCGAATCCGATGTGCGCGGGCTGATACGGTATTTTCTGTTCAAGTGGACCTCGCGGCACATCGTTTCCAACCTGCCCCTCGCGCTGTGCGAAAACCCCAACGATCTGACGTATCTTTTTCTGGAGGAATACATCCGGCTGAACGTTCCCGACCCGAAAATCCATGTCAAAAACGCCGAAAGGCTCACTGATAAAGCCTACGACATGATCCTGCGGTCCATTCGGAGCGGGAACAACAGTTTTGTCTTTACCAACGGGGAGGTCATCCAAAAGGCACTGATGGGCGTCGGTATCGAGCCGGAAGACGCGGCGGACTTTGCGCTGATTGGGTGCTACGAGGCGAGCGCGGCGGGCAAAGAGCTTCCCTGCACGCTAAACGGCAGGCTCAATCTCCCCATGGCGGTTGAATCGGTCTTAGGCCGCGGCAAGCGTTTTCACTCCGATGTTGCCATCGGCGAGGATTTCGGAGAGGATTTTGCCGACTTCGACGCATTCTACGGCGCGGTCATGAGCCAACTGCGGACGTGGTGCGTGCAGGCAATGGACGAAATCGGCGCCATTGAGAAGGAATACCCCAACATGATCTGCGCCCCCGTTCTGTCGGCGACTTTTGAGAGCTGTATGCGCGCAGGCAAGGACATTTACGCGGGCGGGGCGAAGTACAACAATTCCTCGATCTGCGTTTTCGGTCTGGCAACCGTCGTTGATTCCCTGATTGCCATTAAAAAGGGAGTTTTTGAGGACGGCATCGTCAGCCTGACAGAACTGCGCCGCGTTCTGGCGGACAACTGGCGCGGCGCGGAAACGCTGAGGATGACCATGCGGGCTTACCCGAAATTCGGGAATCATGCGGCAGAGGCGGACACGCTGGCGCGTCAGATCGAACTGACTCTTGCCGGATACATCAACGGCAAGCCGAACGCCCGGGGCGGCGTTTACCGCATGGGGCTGTTTTCCATTGACTGGACGGTTCTGTACGGAAAGTATCTGGGGGCGTCCGCGGACGGGAGAGGCGCCGGCGAGCCGCTTTCCAAAAACCTGTCGGCAAGCGCGGGCATGGACAGAAACGGCGTCACGGCGCTGATTCTTTCCGTCACCGGGCTTGACTACACCGCGACCCCAAACGGAGCGGTGCTTGATCTGCACCTGCACCCCTCCGCGGTCAGCGGCGAGGAGGGGCTTCGCGCCGCGATCGGGCTGCTGAAAACCTACTTTGCAAGAGGCGGCTTTGCCGTTCACATCAACATCGTCGACCCGGAGACGCTCCGCCGGGCGCAAAAGGAGCCGGAAAAATACCGGAACCTGCAGGTAAGGCTGTGCGGTTGGAATGTCTATTTTACCGACCTGGACACCGACATGCAGAACGATCTGATTCGCAACATGGGGGGCGCGTGAGATGAGCACAGCACAGATATTCGACATCAAGCGCTTTGCCGTTCACGACGGCGACGGCATCCGGACCACGGTATTCTTCGCCGGATGCCCCCTCCGATGCCTGTGGTGCCACAACCCCGAGGGGCTTTCGGCGTCGCCCCGCCTTGCCTGCTACGCGCACAAATGCACGCTTTGCGGGAGGTGTGCGGCGGTCTGTCCCTGTGGGGTACACCACATCCAAGGAGGCGAGCATCTCCTGGACAGAAGCCGATGTACGGCTTGCCGGGCATGCGTGCAGGTCTGCGGGGGGGAGGCGCTGAAGCTATACGGCAGGACGTACAGCGTGGGGGAGCTTCTGCCGCTTTTGACGGAAGATCGGGACTTTTACGAAAATTCCGGGGGCGGCGTCACGCTGTCCGGGGGAGAATGTCTACTCCAGCCGGATTTTTGTGCGGAGCTTCTCGGCGCGCTGAAGTCACAGGGCATCCGCACGGCAGTGGACACCTGCGGCTTTGTCCCGCGGGAGGCGTTTGACAAGGTGATGCCCTACACCGACATTTTTCTCTACGACATCAAGGCGATAGACGAACAAACCCATCTGCGCTACACCGGACAGTCGAATCGGATTATTCTGGAAAACCTGAGGTACATCGACCGTTGCGGCAAACACACGGAGATACGGATTCCGTATGTTCCGGGGGTAAACGACGACCAGATCGCCAAGATCGGTGAGTTTCTGCAAACGCTCCACGGCATCACCGCCGTAAAAATTCTACCGTATCACAGCTACGCCGCCGCCAAATACGCCGCGCTGGGGATGGAGAATACTTTTTCCGCGCACATCCCCTCCGACGCGGAGATGTCTGCCGCAAGGCAAATTCTCCGCGAATACGGGCTGGTTTGCATTTGATTCCCCGCGCGTGGTTCGCCGCGAGGAGAACGCCAACAGTAAAAAAACAGAGGACGCCTCAAATCGGTCATCCGTCATTGCGCGGTGGCAACGAATCGTTGATCGGTCGTCGGGTATCCTCTGTTTTTTATTTATGCCACGGTCACGCCGGAGGCGTCAGGCGACGCTCACGGGCAACCGCCGCGGGATTTTACTGCTCGTCCGCAGGAGCTTCCTCCGCGTGCTCCGCATTTTCTGCGGTCTCTGCGGCGTAGTCCTCCGGCATAGCCTCAGCCGCCGCCTGTGCTTCGTCCAGCAGGGCGCGGATGGAAAGGCTGACCTTATGGTTATCGTAGTCGATGTCGATGATCTTGGCATCCACTTCCTGCCCGATCGTCAAAACCTCAGCCGGCGTTGCAATGCGGTTCTGTGCGATCTGAGAAATATGAATCAGACCGTCCACGCCGTCCACGATCTCGGCAAACGCGCCGAACGGCATCATGCTGACGATCTTGACCGTCGCGACGTCGCCGATGGCGAAGCGGGAGGTGAACACGTTCCACGGGTTGGTGTCCTCGGTCTTGTAGCCAAGGGAAATTCTCTTCTTCTCACGGTCGAAGCTCTTGACATAGACCGTCAGGGTATCGCCGACGGACAGAACCTCGGCGGGAGACTTGATGTGCTTCCAGGAAAGCTCGGTGACGTGAACCATACCGTCCACACCGCCCAGGTCAACAAACGCGCCGTACGAGGTCATGCTCTTGACCACGCCGGTATAGAACTTGCCCTCCTCGATGGTATCCCAGAAGGCTGCCTCTTTTGCACGGCGCTCGTCGCGCAGCACGGAGCGGATGGAGCCGATCGCCTTCTTGCCCGGCTTGATCTCGATGATGCGCAGCTTCACGGTCTGACCGAGCAGTGCGTTCATATCGCCGTCCTTGGGCACGCCGCTGTGCGCACCGGGAACGAACACGCGGTTTGCGTTGACCAGGACAAGGATGCCGCCCTTGACGACCTCGATGACCTTGCCCTCCAGAACCTCGGCGGTCTCAGCCGCTTTGACGATGTTCTGCCAGTTCTTGTCGGAATCCGCTCTCTTCTTGGACAGCTCGGCGACGCCCTCGACATCGCTGACGCGGATGACGAACGCCTCAATCTGGTCGCCCTTCTTATACAGGGCGGTCAGTTTCGCGGACGGATCATCGGTGATCTGATCCGCCTTGATGTAGCCAGTCACGCCCGCGCCGAGGTCCAGCTGGATCTCCGAATCGCTGACTTGCTCAACGGTACCGGTAACAACGTCTCCTGTATTTAAAGTTTTGAAGGATTCTTTCAGCAGTGTTTCAAAATTTTCTGCTTCTGCCATGGTTTTATATACCTCCTCTATGACGTCGCCGGGGGTTGACGCTCCGGCAACTATTCCTGCGTTTTTGCAGGTTTGCGGAATGGCGCGGCACAGGGCGTCGGCATCCTCGACCATCAGCGTCTGCGTCCCTGTTTCGCGGCAGATACTGGCGAGCTTGGCTGTATTGGAGCTTTGCTTTCCGCCGACTACCACCATCAGATCGCACTGCCGGGCAAGGGTCTCCGCCTCTCTTTGGCGCAATTCCGTAACATTACATATTGTATCAAAAATTCCCGCATTTGTACATACTTTTTCGATAAATTCTTGGCATTTCTTCCATTCTGACAAAAAATATGTGGTTTGAGCGGTCACGATTGGTCTTTTTTTACAAAAATCGGTAAATTCGCCCCGTTTCCACGCCTCCTGCCATTCCGCAAGTGAGCCGAAAACGTGCTTCTCGCCGTCAAAACGGCTCAGAATTCCAATCACCTCCGGGTGATCCCGCCCGCCGAACACCCAGAGCTGGGTATCCCGCGTGCAGTTTTCCCGCACGATGGTATGGATGCGCGCGACGTAGGGACAGGTGCAATCTACCCAGCGGAAGAACGGATTTTCCTCGGCGGCGCAACGCAGAAAATCCTCGGTCTCCTGCGGGATGCCGTGCGCCCGCGCGAGCAGGCAGACCGGCGCGCGCTCTGTGGCGGAGGCGACGAGCGCCGGGAGCTGTTCTGCCTCCACGGTCTCCACGCCGCGCGCCACCATGCGGGTATTGTAGGTATCGTTGTGGATGAGGTGCCCGAGCGTCACGACTCTTTCCTCCGGCAATCTCTCCCGCAGAACGCGCTCCAGCGTGTCCGTCGCTCTGCGGACGCCGAAGCAAAAGCCCGCGTAGCGCGCCACCGTCACGTGGCGGGCGCGGATGGGGCAGGTCGTTGCCCGCACCTGCGGGGTTGCCGCGGTCGTGGTCGCTCCCCCTGCTCCCGGCGCCGCCGTTGACTTTGCATGCTCCATAGCTTTCCTTATTTCTCCGCGGGCATCAGCCGCTCCGCGATCAGACGGTTGACCGCCTCGACGCACTCCTCGACATTCATGCCCGAATTATCAAAGTGCACGGCGTCCGCCGCGGGAACGGCGGGAGCCACGCTGCGGTTGCGATCCTGTTCATCCCGCTCCCGCATTTCGCGCAAGACGTCCTCATAGGAGGCAGGCATGCCCTTTTCCTCCAGCTCGCGGGTGCGTCGCATGGCGCGCGACTCGATGGACGCCGTCATGAAAATTTTGATGTCGGCGTTCGGAAGAATCACCGTTCCGATGTCGCGTCCGTCCATGACCACGCTGTTGCGCGCGGCGATGGCGCGTTGTGTTTCCAGAAGAAACGCGCGCACCGCGGGAATGGCGGAAACCGTGGATGCCGCCATGGAGACCTCGGGGCGGCGGATGCGGTCGCCCAGGTCCTCCCCGTTGAGCAGGACGTGCTGGACGCCCTCCTCATAGCGCAGGTCGATTTCAAGTGAGGGAAGCAGCCGCTCGACCCCGGCGGTGTCCGACGGGGCGATGCCCCGGGCGAGCGCCGCGTAGCCGACGGTGCGGTAGAGCGCTCCCGTGTCTACATAAACAATATTCATCCGTTCCGCCAACGCCCGGGCGACGGTGCTTTTCCCTGCTCCGCTCGGTCCGTCGATCGCAATCTGTATATGACGCATTTTTTCAATTTCCTTTCATCCTTATGTAGACTGCGCGGCGTTTTCGCCGGCAACGACCGCCGTGGAAAAAGCGATCTGAAGATTATACCCGCCGGTATAGGCGTCCACGTCCAGCACCTCGCCCGCAAAGTACAGACCCGGCAGTTTTTTGGACTGCATGGTTTTCGGGTCAATCTCGCGTACCGAGACGCCTCCGCGCGTAACGATCGCTTCCTCAATCGGACGGAAGCCCGTCAGCGGCACCCGCAGGCAGTGCAGAAGCTCCAGGAGCGCCCGCCGCTGCTCCCGCGTGATCTCGTGAACCTTGCCGTGGGCGGGAACGCCCCACAGCCGCACGATTTCGGGGATCAGCTTGCGAGGGAGCAGATCGTCCAGCGCGTGGATGACGTCTTTGTTGCGGTATTTTGCAAAATCCGACAAAAGTCTCGCATCCAGCGTCTTATCGTCCAGCGCGGGCTTGAGGTCGATCTGCGCTTCGTATTTGCCCGTCGTCATGTCGGAAAGGTGCGCCGACGCGGAGAGCACCAGCGGTCCTGTCAGCCCGAAATGCGTGAACAGCATTTCCCCGAAATCCTCAAAAACAGGCTTGCCGCCCCCGCTCCGCACGACGGTCAGGCGGACATTTTTGAGTGAAAGTCCTTGCAGGGCGGGACAAAGCGGCGCTGATGATGTCAGCGGCACCAGGGAGGGCGAGAGCGGCGTGACGGTATGCCCCGCTTCGGCGGCAAAGCGATAGCCGTCGCCGTCCGAGCCGGTCAGGGGGTACGATTTACCGCCGGTGCACACGATGACCGCGTCCGCCGCGCCGTGGCGCTCTCCCGGCAGTCTGACGCCGCGCAACACGTCATTCTCGATCCAAAGCGACGCGACTCTCTCACGGAGAAAGCGCACGCCCGCCGCGCGGCAGGCGCCGACCAGCGCATCCACGATGTCCTCGGCGCGGTCGGATACAGGAAAAACGCGCCGTCCGCGCTCGGTCTTGAGCGGCACGCCGTGCGTCTCGAAAAACGTTTTGGTCGCCGCCGGCGGGAAGCGGTGAATTGCCCCGTACAGAAAGCGGGGGTTGGAGACCACGTTGGCAAGGAACTCCTCCCGCTCGCAGTCATTGGTCACGTTGCAACGTCCCTTGCCCGTGATGCGCAGCTTGCGCCCCGGGCGCTCCATATGCTCATAAAGTGTGACCCGCGCGCCCGCGCTTGCCGCGGTATACGCCGCCATCAGTCCCGCCGCGCCGCCGCCAATCACTGCGACATTCACGTGCGCATTGCCCGTGGTGTGCGCGTTACCTGCCACATGCATGGCACCCGCCACGTCTGCGGCAACGCCGTCGTCCGTGGTGTGCGGGTCGCCCGCAACGTCTGCAAAGCGACCGCTGTCCGCGGCATACGGGTTACCCGTAATGTCTGCGGCGTGTGCGCCGTCTCCGGCAGTTGCCGCGCTGTTATCCGCGGCGCCGGGCACATCCACGCACGCGGTTGCGTCCTTCTTATTCTGCTCACTCATGCCCGCTTTTATGAATGAGAAGAGGTATCGTACACCTCATATTCGTCCCAGATCTGTTCAAGGCGACGCAGGCGCGCGGTCAGCTCGTCCTGTTTCTTCCGGGACAGCGCGACAATCAGCGCGTTGAGGATGCTCAGCGGCGCGACGAGCGAATCGACAAACGACGCCATGTCGCTCTGCGCGGTCAGAAGCTGGTCGGCAAGCGCCGCGATAGGTGACTTGACCGAGTCGGTCAGCGCCACCACATCCGCCCCCGCGCGGTGCGCAAATTCGACCGCCGTCACCACACGCTTGGAATACCGCGGGAAGCTGATGGCGAACAGCACGTCGTTCGGTCCGATATTGACCAGCTGCTCGAACACCTCGCTGCCCGAGGTCGCGTGGATGAGCTGCACGTTATCAAACACCATACGCAGGCTGTAATTCAGAAAGCCCGCCAGCGCCTCGGAGGAGCGGACGCCGAGAATATAAATGCGCTTTGCCCCGATGAGCTTGTCCACCGCCGCGTCAAATGCCGCGTGGTCGATGCACTCCGCGGTATGCTTGATTTTTTCGGCATCGGAATTGAGAACCTTTTCCAGCACGTCTCCGTCGCCGATGAGGTGATTCGTCACCTCGATGCGCTGAAACGACGTCAGCCGATTGCGGATGATGTCCTGCATGGCGCGCTGAAACTCCGGGTACCCGTCAAACCCCAGCTCAATGGCGAAGCGAACCACGGTGGACTCGGAAATGTTCACCGCCGCCCCCAGCTTGGATGCCGTCATGTACGCCGCCTTTTCATAATGGTCGATGATATATCGGGCGATCTGTCGTTGCCCCTTGGAAAACGAGGACATTCCGTCCTCCATGCGGCGCAGTAAATCGTTGCTCATACCCATACCCTTTCCTTCGGAGCTGTGTGATTCTGCAATACAGCGCAAAACCCGCGTGAAAAATCCGTTTTCCCGCGCTCCTTTTTCCGTTTTGTGCCCGTTTCCCGCGGGCTACACGAAAGTCATCATAATATTATAGTCCTCCCCAAAGGAAAAGTCAATCATTTTTTGTTTCCGCCCCCCTTTTTGGCGAATGTTAACAAAAGCGACACAAATTATTCGTTATATTTTCATGACTGTTAATTTTCGAAAACCACTTTACAAATGTCGAAAACTGTGCTATACTACCCAAGAACGAACCACTATGACGGCAGATGCGTTTAGTGAAGGCTTCATTTCACATACTCCGTGCTCATCGGTGCGCCCCGCGCGTACGGTGTCACGAGGAACGCACCGACCGGGATATTTTGGTATCTCGTCGGTGTTTTTTTGCGGGTGGGGCGTCGGGTTCGCCGATCGTCGTGGAATAATGGAGGAAAAAGAATGAAACTTGTGTACAACGTGAACACCAAGCCGCGCGAAATCGGATTTGGCAAAATGCTGGTCTTTGCCCTGCAACAGTTACTCGCGATCCTCGCCGCCACCATCGCCGTTCCCGCCATCGTCGGCAACGGCATGTCCGCCTCCGCCGCGCTGTTCGGCGCCGGTGTGGGCACCATCGTTTACCTGCTCTTCACCAAGTTCAGAAGCCCCGTGTTCCTCGGCTCCTCTTTCGCTTTCATCGGCTCGATGCTCGCGGCATTCGCCGGCGGCGTCTCTGCCTCTGCCGGATACCTCGGTCTGATCATCGGTGCAGTCATGGCCGGTCTGGTCTATGTGGTCATCGCCATCATCGTGAAATTTGCCGGCGTCAAGTGGATCAACAAGCTGATGCCCGCTGTGGTCATCGGCCCGACGGTCGCTCTGATCGGTCTGTCCCTCGCGGTCAACGCGGTCAATGACGCGGTCGGCGTAAAGCTGAACGCGGACAGCGTTCGTCCCATGACGGCGCACGCATGGCTGTGCCTCCTGTGCGCGCTGGTCACTCTCGCGGTGGTCATCATCTGCTCGGTCTACGGCAAGAAAATGGCAAAGATGATTCCGTTTATCATCGGCATCCTCGCCGGCTATGCACTGGCGACCGTGTTCACGGTCATCGGCATTGCGACAAGCAATGATGTACTTAAAATCGTGGATTTCACCAAGTTCCAGAACATGCAGTGGTACCCCGACTTCACCTTTATCGAGGCGTTCAAGGGCGACTACTCCTGGGGCTCCTACGACTCCTTCGGTTCCTTCCTCGCTGTGCTCGCGGTAGCGTATATCCCGGTGGCGTTCGTGGTCTTTGCCGAGCACATCGCCGACCACAAGAACCTCTCCACGATTATCGAAAAGGACCTTTTGGAGGATCCCGGTCTCGCCAACACGCTCCTTGGTGACGGTGTCGGCTCCATGGCGGGCGCGTTCTTCGGCGGATGCCCCAACACCACCTACGGTGAGTCGGTCGGTTGCGTGGCAATCTCCGGCAACGCCTCGGTGTGCACCATTCTGTCCACCGCGGTCATGGCGATTGTCGCTTCCTTCTTCGCCCCCTTCGTCACCTTCCTTTCCACCATTCCCTCCTGCGTCATGGGTGGTGTGTGCATTTCGCTGTACGGCTTCATCGCGGTCTCCGGTCTGAAGATGATTCAGAAGGTTGACCTGGAGGACAACGGAAATCTCTTCACGGTCTCCGTCATCCTGATTACGGGTATCGGAAGCATGGCTCTGCTGATCGGCAAAATCAAACTGACCGCGATCGCCTGTGCGCTGATTCTCGGCATCCTCACCAACCTGCTGGTCTCCCGCAGTCACAAGAAAGCGGCTGTCAAAGCTGAGGCTGAAACGGAAGATCAGAACAACGAGCAGTAATTCGACTGTCGCAATCAAATAAGCGAACCCGGGCTGCCGCGCAATGCGGCAGCCCGGGTTTATGTGATGACGTGATGCGGCGTGACATGACGTGGTGCCGACGGCCGACGTGGGAAACTTTTTGGGAAAAAGTTTCCCACACCCTTCAAAAACCTTAATAGAGAGGATGCCTGTTCGCCGTTAGATTTCTAAAGGGTTTCGCTGTCTTACTTTTTAAGTTTTCGCCCGCCTTTTTCAAAAGGCGTTCTCCTGCAAGCAGGGGGTCTGGGGCGAAGCCCCATGTCGT
>CAKSNQ010000022.1 GCA_934476315.1 uncultured Eubacteriales bacterium | reverse complement strand
ACACCGGTGAAATAAAATTTGGAGGTGCTTTTATGCAACTTAATCTGGGACAGAAAATACGCGAGCTTCGCCAGCGGGACGGACGTACACAAGAAACACTTGCAGAGGCAATCGGTGTGACGTCACAGGCGGTTTCACGATGGGAAGCAAACGGCGGGTACCCCGACATGGAAATGATTCCGTCCATTGCTCATTATTTCGGCGTTTCGATCGACGAACTTTTCGGCTACAACAATGAACGTTCCAAAACAATCGACGCGTTGGTTGAAAAAATTGAAGCTATGAATTTTCAAAATAACGGCGTGGATATCAACATCGACGAATGCATTTCATTGGCAAGGAACGCCTTGATCGAATTCCCGGGAAATGAAAAAATCATGCTCTGCCTCGCCTCGGTATTGTATAATGCGGGGTATGTCCGTTATGGAGAACATCATTTGACGGACAGTGGAGGATACGATATTCTGGATGCCGAAAGGCATCGGACCTACCCGGAATGGAGGGAGGCAATCTCCCTTTATGAGAAATTGCTGAAAACCATGGAGGACGGGGAGCCGCGCCACCGCGTCATCCGCGAGCTTACCCAGCTATATCTGAATCTGGGAGAACAGGCGAGAGCACTTGCCGTGATTGAAACCGCTCCGGACATTTACGGCACAAGAGAATTTCTGAAAGCCAAGGCAATGGACGGAAAGGAACGCGCAAGAGCCTATGGAGAGGCTTTGCTGAAAACAGTCAGAGCCTGCTCCGAGCTTATGGTAAGCGGCGTCATTGCTTCCGGAAAGAATATGTCCCCTGCCGATAAGGTGCAGAGTCTGCGCGGAGCCATCGCAATTTTCGGCAATGTCTGCACCGACGGGAACTACGGAATACACCATCCTTATATCGCAAGAATATACAGTTTGCTTTCGGTGTATTTATGGCTGGACGGTAAAAAAGACGACGCATTTGAGGCGTTGAATTGCGCTACTGCACAATTCAAATGTTTTGAGGAATCCTGCGCGAAAGGCGCGCGCTGCTATACCGCGCCCCTGGTACGCCTGGTTCAGCCGGATGCGGCAATCGATGATTCCCACCCGCCGATATCGTATGCAAGCCTTGCCGAAGATTGGCCCTGGTGGTGCGTGCCCGAGGCTTCGAACGTAAAGCCCGCAATACAGGCGGACTCCCGTTGGCATGAATGGGTGACGAAAACGCGGGCATGTGACCCCAAGAACTGAATTGGGTTGCCCGGTTCCGACTGCGAAGCAATCCGTACGGGCAAGACGGCTTGTCATTGGAGTATCGCTACCATCAGGCTCTTATAAACGCAAGGTTGTGGAGCCTCCAGCCCGCTAACCCGCACCAAAAAAGATCCGAACCCCAAGCCGACAGGCAAAGGGTTCGGATTTTTTTATGCTTTCGAAATGAACTCTCCGTTGTTATGAAAGAAAGCAGCAATATGCGCCTGTGCCTCTGACATTGACAATTCTACATTTTGCCTGCCTTCGGACATGGGCCCCCCGGATCAGTCTTTTTCAAGCCTGTTGCGTAATTTTACCAACATTTTATCGGTAATGGTCTCACTATAATGAGTTCCTTCATATGTAGGATGCAACACAGGATACATTCCCTTGGTCTGAAGAATAAAATGATTTTCAATCAACCATTCCACGATGATATTTAAATCGTCACGATTGATGGCGCTTAACTTTCCGTACTCTGTTACCTTGTCAAGTTCAGCCTCGGAAATCCGTTTGTTTTGAGTGCCACGCAGAACATCTATCAGTACGGTGACGCCGTAAAACCGCTTTGCGCTGATATGGGATAAACACTGTAATATGTGGTAGACAATTTCATTCAGGTCGTTCCTTCCGTATGCAACGCCGCTCACCCTTGCTCTTTTGATATTTACCGTCTCTGTTCCTTTTTCTTGCGGATGTGAAGGATCGTTGTTTTTAGGGGGCTTGCCTGATGCCTTGGGAAATTCCTTGGCAGGTGCGGGATCGGGAGATAACTTCATCATTTCGTAATATTGATGCTGAGCTATCGTTCTTCCACAACCGGTACCATCCTTTTTATAGTTGGTACAACCAAGGAAATAACCGTTTTCTCTGGAAGGTTTCACAATCAGATATCCGTCCCGGCATTGATCGCATTTCAAAATTGAGAGTTTACCTGCACTGTACTCGTTGGTCATAAAGCCACACACCTCGGGTTCGTTGGTGCAAATGTACAAACGTAGACCATAGGCATTTTTATATCTGAACTGCAACGGGTATCCACATATGGGGCAAGACTTTTTAGCGAAGTTGTTCTGCGGAGGCACGTCATTCCAATTTCCGCGAAGGATCACATTTTTGTAATCCCGCTTGATTTCAAGCAAAAATTCAGACGGGTTTTGTTCGGGAGCAATAAAGAACACACGATTTTTTGTTCTTGTCATTGCCACGTAAAACAAACGCCTTTCCTCGGCATAATCAATAGAACGGTCGCCTTTTATTACAAAAGCCAAAACGGGATCATCCTCAATTTTGGAGGGGAAACCATAGGTTTCGTTTCTTCCGTTTACTACGATCACATTGTCGTATCCAAGGCCTTTGGACGCGTGCGCAGTCATAAATGTAATATTAAGTTTTGGATATTTCACGCTCTTGATCTTGCTTCCCCGGTCAATATACTCGAACAAGCCGGATTTCTCCAGTTTATCCCCATCAAAGCCAAATCTTCCAAGTAACAGAATGGACGAGTTGCCCGGCTTTCCCTCCTGCCGGTTATACTCCATGATTTGCTCCAGCGCAACCTCAACTGCGTGAGCGATGGCATAGTTGGCTCCACTCTTATTGTTGGCATTGGTTTTTTTCAGTGTTCCGTCATAAGTATATATAATCACGGGATCTACAATGTTTTTAGGGGACTTTAATGCCTTTGTAATCTGAGAATCGTTCTTTTGAATAAAGTTTCCGGCAATATCAATGACCTCTTGTGAGTTTCGATAGGTCCTGACAATCTTCAGGAGCTTGGCGTATCCCATCTTCTCTGCAAATTTCGTAAACAGTGTGATGTCAGAGCCGCTAAATGCGTATATGGATTGCCAATCGTCACCGACAGCGATAATCTTCGCATCCGTAACCCCTGCAAGAGCAGTGACAAGGTCAAATCTTTGGCGAGAAATATCCTGATACTCATCAACGATGATGTATTTGAAATCAAGTTTTTGCTTCATTTCCTTGACTTCGCGGAGAATGCGCGCCGACTCGTTGATCATATCTTCAAAGTCAACGGCATTATTCTCATTCAAATATCTTTCATACTCCAGATAGCAGCCGTGGCAAATATCGAGGAACAATTTTGTTCTCACATTTTGCGTGGAATGATACATACGGTTAAATTCTTCCGCAGTAAACCCGTTCGTCTTGAAGTTGGTGATAAATCTGCAAATAAGGTTAAGCAACTTACGGATATAGCGGTTTTCCTCGGAGGAAATTAACTTTTCCATGACCTCTTTATTAGAGCGCGGAGTCAGAACGAAACCATGATTTTCCAATTCTTCTTTAAGATGGTCCAACAAGGGTTTGCGATCAGTGTATTGGGAGAACGTGTAGATCAGTGTTGTGCCGTGCCGCTTATGAAGAAAAATCTTGTCATGGATTGCCTGTTTATATGAGGCAAGCTCGTCCTCGCTAAAGCGATCATTTTTGCCGCCCTGGGTAATTCCAAAATGCTCTATGTAAGCAGTTTTATTCCCTTGGTGAATAACAAAGTCGGGAGTATAGGGCTTACGCGCAAGTTGAATATCGTATTTATAGAGCGGCTCATATTCATAATCAATATTATTCAAAAACAAGAAGTTTGCAATCTCGACCTCTTGATGAGAGCGCATAACTTCGCTTTGAATGGTTACGGATTTCTTGGCGCGGATGTCCATGATCTGCTGTCTGAATTCACTCAGATCACTGCGCAGGGTGGCAAAATTAGCTTTCGCTATCTTATTGAAAAAGTTATTGAGATCCTCCCCCTCGTACGGAGCATCAAAATAGGATGCAAAGAACAATATCAGATTGTTTACAAGGCTTTCGTTCTTCAGAACAGAGTTTCTGAAATAATCCTGAAGGACAAAGTACAGCTTTGAATTATCGACGATGTTCAACTTCTCATCCGTTTGTTTGCGTAAGATAGCATTGCCGGCGGAATGAAAAGTCGAAATCGGACAATTGATCTTCAAGTCCCCGTTGAGCTTATCACGAAGTTCCTGAACGGCTTTGTTAGTAAAAGAAACCACAAGAATTTGCGAAGGTTGAACGCCCTTTTTCTCGACCAAATATTTAACCTTGGCTGCAACGGTTGTGGTTTTGCCCGCTCCTGCACCGGCAATGACCAAGCAATAATCTTCGTCGGTCAGAATCACCCGACGCTGATCCTCGTCAAGTTTGATCTGAGGATCGACATCACGAAGAATATTATCCAGGTATTTCTTTTCTTCTTTCATAGTGCGATTTATATACGAATCGTTATGAGTATCCATCAATTCTTCAAAGCGGCGGTAACACGAAAAGGTGTCTTCGATCTCTTTTTTCCCCACCCCGTTCATCCGACAAAACGAACCGAGCATACCGCTATTTTCAAGCACGGCAAAATACTCGACGATTTCCTTCTCGTCCAGTAATCTTGCGCGATATTCACTTTTGGGAATATAGCGATTATCCGACAAAAGCGAATTCATATATGCCTTAAGAGCCAAAAGTCTCATACATTCGGGATTTTCAACAGTCCGGCTCGTCGGTTTAACAGCAATAACAACACTCTTTTTTCTGAAGAGTTTAGATAAGAGTCCCATAAATATGCCTTTCTTCTATCGTTATTGCTCTGCCGATGCGCCTGATTTGATCCACGCATCCACCTCATCAATCTTGAATTTCCACTGACGTCCTACTTTTTGAGCAGGCATATTTTTAGTTTCAATCCACTTAAAAACAGTGTCACGGCTTACACCGAGATATTCACATATTTCCTTGAGGGAATACCATCTGTTTGTTATTTCCATAATAACCACCAATTGAAATAATTTCATTGAACATATTATAACACATAACTATTAACAAATCAATGGTTTAGAGTCGATCAGAGTAGAATTAAATAGAATTTACATTCAAAATGAGAACACATGTAAGTTTTGTATTGCAAAACTCGAAACCGCACAAAAAGGTCCGGGTTTGCCTGCACTCGTTGCACCGAAAAAAAGCCTTGAAAACACTAAGTTTTCAAGGCTTTTTTGCGTTGTCACATCCCAACCGCCGGCAGCTTGCCAGTTATCCGAGGTGCGCAAAAGTCGTACCGAGGCACACGTCAAAGCCAAGCGCCCGATACATTTTCTCATCGCACGGCGCACAGCATACGGTAAGGCTCGGGATGCCGTTATCCCGACACCATCTCTGTGCCGCCTCCGCCAGCTTCCGCGCGATGCCCCTGCCCCGGAAGGTCGGTTCGATGTAAAAATCTTCGTATACGCCGGTGTCTGAACAGGAGAAAGTGGAGTAGCACTTCGCAACGCTGCACATACCGACAGCCCTGCCGCCCTGTCTGGCAACAAAGAAGGTGATCTTGCCCTTCTCCATAGCACACTGAAGCAGGCTCTGCTTTTCCTCGGTCAGTGGTTCCTCGCCTATGCACTTTTTGAAGTCATTTTCCAGCTTCAAAAGCTGTCGGTCGGCGGGATCTCTCAGAACCTCCACAGTAAAGGGGATTTTGTCGTTTTCCGTGATTTCCTCACGGCTGGTGATCTGGTTTTCCATTTTGTTTCCTCCAAAAATATATTCGGAGGGTTAGAAAGCGTGAACCCTCCATACACGACTCATTTTCATAAAAACCACCCTTTCTGTCTTGTACTTTACGCATATTATACCACACAGGCATGCGGTTTTCAATAGGTTTGCTGGCATTTCCCGGCGCCGCGCCTGCCGCCAGTTCCGTTCGCCGCATACGACGGGAAAGGCGATTGCAAATTCATCCATTGATGCCCCAAGGTCAGAAGCACCGCATGTCCCTGACGACAGTAACAGCCCCCGACTTTTTGCGGTCGGGGGACTTGTCTCTCTTTGGCAGTTCCAGGGCTCAGAACGCAGACCTGCCGGATTTATTTCTGTTTTTCGTCATAATACTGCGCCTGCGCATGCCACAGCTCGTGGTACTTCCCTCCCGCGTCGGCAAGGAGCGCATCGTGCGCGCCGACCTGGACAACAGCGCCGCGGTCGAATACCGCAATCTTGTCGCAGAAGCGGCAGGAGGACAGCCGATGGCTGATATATACCGCGGTTCTGTCCGTGACCATCTCGCTGAATCTGGAATAAATCTCGGATTCAGCGACCGGGTCGAGCGCCGCCGTCGGCTCGTCGAGAATGAGCACCGGCGCGTTCTTATAGAGCGCGCGGGCGAGCATAAGCCTCTGCGTCTCGCCGCCCGAGAGCGCAACCGCATCCTCATAAACATCGCGCACGAGCTTGGTATCGTATTTTTCGGGAAGCGACTCTATCTTTTCGCAAAGCCCGGCTTTGGCGACGCAACTGCGGACGGCATCCATGTCCAGCCCTCCGTCCGCATCCTGCGCCACATTCTGCGCGATCGATGCGGCGATGATATCGAAATCCTGAAATACTGCGGAAAAGTGCTTATAATAATCGCGGCGGTTGTATTTTCTGATGTCCTCGCCGTTCAGCAGTACCCTGCCCTCCGTCGGGTCGTAGAAACCGCAGGCAAGGCGGACGAGCGTCGTTTTTCCCGCTCCGTTCATGCCGACCACCGCGAGCTTTTCGCCCGGATGGAGCGTCAGATTTATGTTTTTCAGCACGTCCCGCTCCGTTCCCGGGTAGCGGAAGGTGATGTTTTCCAGTTTGATCTCGTATTTTCCGTTCGGGTCGATTTCAAGCGGCTCGCCGTCCTCAAACCGGAACATTTCGGGATATTCCAGCATCTCGCGGACGGTCGACAGGTCAAGGCTTTGTCTGTGAAGCGTATTTACATTTCCGAGGATGCCCCGGACCCATCCCGTGAACCCGCTGAATGTGGCAAAGTAAAGCACAAACTCAGCCGCCGAAAGGTTGCCCGCGATCGCCATATGGATAAGATACGCGTACGCGATACCGTTGCGCAGGAACGTGAGGACAATATCCGAAACAGAGCTTATCATATTGACGTTCTGCTCCTTGCGTTTCAGGGCAAGGGTGAGGTCCTTTGCCTTGTCGTAAATTTCCGTAAGCCACGGTTTCACCCCGAAAATGCGCAGGTCCTTGGCATATTCCGTACTTGAGCCTACATTGTTTACGTAGTACATCCGGTTCCCCTGCTCGGAAAACTCCTCGCGGTGTCTGTATGAAAAGCCGCCGACCTTCTTACTCGCAAAAAAGCCGATGACCGATGTGACGAGCACCACGGCGGCGACCCAAAGGTCAAGCCCGGAGAGCATGGCAAGGTAGATGGCAAAGCAGAGAACATTTTTCAGAAGCTCGACAAAGGTGTTCCATACCGCCTCTGTTGCGGCTCTGTTGTTCATCGTAGCATTGGCAGCGCTATGCACGAGGTTGCGGAATTCTTTTTTTTCGGTGTTCGGATATGACGTTGTCATCATCTTGCCGCATATCAGTCCTATGATATATGACCTTATCGTAATGCGCCCGTACAGCGCGTTTTCTCCGACATACGAATTTGCGCAATTCAGAAGCATCGTCGCGCCGACGAAAACAAGTATCGTGACAAGCAGATAAGTAAGCGATTTCTGCGTTTCAACCGCAGAGATGACCGCGGGAGAAATGAAAAGCGAAACAAGGTTCAACCCCAGCGCAATGACGACCTGCGCAAGACAGAGGAAGATGACCTTCTTCTCCTTGATTCTCCATGCCATGCCGATCATCCAACAGCTGTTCTGCCACATATTGTATTTCGGCTTCTTTGGCTTTTCCTTTTTGATCTTTTCTTTTGTCAAGGTGTTTCCCTCCCTTTTTGGTTTACACCTACATCATATCACGAAAAAAGCGACCCGGCGTTTTTTGTGACGAATCGCTCTTATTTTGTGATGAACTGTAATAATCACTTCTGCGGGAGCAGGATTTCGGTCGTAAACGCGCCGTCCTCGCTGTTGCGCGAGAGATAGCCGCCGTATTTGCTGACCACCTCGTCTATGCTGACAAGCCCGAAGCCGTGCGAGCCGTCGCGCTTGGTGGAGGTGAAAAGCCCGTTTTTCTTCTTTAGCTTTTTCCCTGCCGTAAAGTTTGTAAACGAGATATAAAGCTGTGTGCCCTTCATATCCATGTACACGCGTATGATGCGGTTTCCCTCCGGCAGAGCCATGCTGGCATCGATCGCATTATCAAAAAGGTTGCCGATGATAACGCAGAGGTCGAGATCGCTGATTTTCAGCGCCACGGGGATGTGCGCGGTCGCCTTCACCTCGATTCCCTTGGATTTGGCAAGCGAAATTTTGCTGTTGAGGATGGCATCCGCCATGGCGTTGCCCGTCTTTATCACGGTGTCAACGGTTTTCAGGTCGGTATCAAGCGCGTCGAGATATTTCTTGATTGCATCGAGGTTGCCGCCCTCCGCATAAGCCTTCATCACGGCGATATGATTGCGGTAATCATGCCGCCAGCGGCGCATCTGCTGATACATCGTTTCCACCTCGGCATAATGCGTTTCGATCAGCTCGCGCTGATATTCGACGATTCTTCTATCGTATTTTGTTCTCAGCCTCATCATCTATCGCTTCTCCTTCTTTACATCGCGATAATCGCGCGGTTTATCGCTTCATAGGCGCCGCGTGGCAGGGGCACTTCATCTCCGCCCGCAAGGGTAACGCTGTTTTTCGTCGTGCGACGGACATAATCCAGATTTATGATGCTTTGTCTGCCTGTGCGGAAAAATCTGCCGTCCAGCTCCGTTTCGATCTCCGAGAGCGTCTTTCGGACGGTGATATCGCGCTTTGCGTGGATGGTAATATCGTTTTTACAGACATCGATATATTTTATCTCGCGGATAGGCACGCGGATGATCTCATCGGCGGTTTTCAGAGTTATCATCCTGCCGTCCTTTGTGAGCTTTGCCGCGGCACGGGAAAGCACCTCAAAGAGCTTTTCCCGCTTTAGCGGCTTCATCAGATAGTGAAGCGCCGCCACGTCGTATCCATCGCTGATATAATCGGAATAGCCGGTGATGAAGATGATCTGCACCATCTCGCTTTTCCTGCGGATGTTTTTTGCGAGCGTCACTCCGTCCATATTGCCCATTTCGATGTCGAGCAGAAAAATATCGAAGTCGCTCTCGCCCTCAAAATCGAAAAGCAGGCTCTCCGCATTTTTATATGTCTTTATTCTCGCGCTGTGCGTATTTTCCTGCGCCCACTGCGCCGTCAGCCTTTCTGTCAATGCCAGCTACGCCGCATCGTCATCGCAAATGCCGATTTTGAGGTTCATCGCGTTTCCTCCCGCTTGTGTTGTTGGGTTGTTTCGTGTGTGCTCATCTGTATTGTAGCATATTTGTTTTCTTTTTTCAAGACGGTAACACGTAACGCGCGCCATGGCAAAAGCGGAGGGCACGCTGTCTGCCGGATAATTTTCCGGAGCCATGATACCATTTTTCGACTGTTTTTCCACTCGCAGTACTTGCAATTCCCGCCGTTCTATGGTATACTGTCCGTACGCAACCCGTGCGGACAGGCGGACTTGTCATCGGGGGAGAAATCTTGCCGCCCCCCAGGTCAACGGGTTCCGATCTGTCAACCTATCCAATACTTACCGTGGAGGCTGTTTTATGAACACAATAACGCAGGAAAAGAAGTTGAACGAAATGACTGTGGAGAACCGGGTCTCGGGCACCGTCGGGGCTTTTCTCTTTGCGCTGGTCGGCGGGGCGGTCTATTTTGCCCTCTGGCAGGTGGGATATATTGCCGCGATCAGCGGACTGATTGCGGTCGTATGCGCGATCAAGGGGTACGAGCTGTTTGCCAAAAAAGAAAGCACGTACGGGATCGTCATCTCGGTGGTCATGTCCGTGCTCGTCATCGCCATTGCGTGGTATCTGTGCCTGTCGAAGGACGTGTACGACGCCTACCAGGAATGGTATGCAGCCGGCGAGGTAGACTTCACGATTACCTTTGGTGAAGCCGTGCGGAACGCTTACCTCTTCCTTGCCGAACCGGATATTGCAGGGAGCTATTTTATCAGCCTGGCGGTCGGAATCGCGCTTTGCGCGCTGGGGTGCATTTCGCCCGTTCGCGCCGCCATAAAGCGCGCCAAAGGGACGGCAGGCGCACAGCCGCAAGCGGCGCCGACCGACACGACCGCGGAGGATTCGTTCGCCCCGGAATCGAAGGATTTTGACTACGGAACGGGCGACCGGGACAACCGCGGATAACCGTCATCTTCGATGACCGTGATCTGCGATCACCGCAATCTGCGATCACCGCAATCTGCGATCACCGCAATCTGCGATCACCGCAATCTGCGATCACCGCAATCTGCACAGAAACGGGAGGAGCTAAAAAACTCGCTTTGAGTTTTATAGCTCCTCCCTTCTCTTTTGCCGCCTCATGATTTTTCGCAAAATCTATTGACACAAAAGCGCCGATATGTTACAATGAGCGGGTAAACCTGCCACCGGGCAGAAGATGCGTAAAGCATTCGTTCGCACATCGTTAGGTCTTGGAAGATGTGCCTGCGGATGCTTCTTTTTTTGGAGGAATCACATGAAGAAAATTTTTACTTATTTTTCGCGGGGCGAGATGGCACTCTGGTGCGCGTCCGTGGCGCTCATTCTCATTTCCTTTTGCGTGTTTGACCGCGGCAATATCCAAACGCCCCTCGCGTCCCTCGTCGGCGTGACGGCGCTCATCTTCAACGCCAAGGGCAACCCCGTCGGGCAGGCGCTCATGATTCTGTTCAGCCTGTTTTACGGCGTCATTTCGTATTCCTTCGCCTACTACGGCGAGATGATTACCTACCTCGGCATGTCCATGCCGATGGCGGCTTTTGCCCTCATTTCATGGCTGAGGCATCCGTACGATGGAAACAAATCGGAGGTGCGGGTCAATACCATCAGCAAAAAAAGGCTCTGCTTCCGGCGCTTCTCAAGAGCGTCATCTCCGCCGCCTTTTATTTTCTTTTGAAATACTTCCACACGGCGAACCTTCTGCCCGGCACAATTTCGGTCGCGACGAGCTTTCCGGTGGTCTACCTGACCTTCCGGCGTAGCCCGTTTTTCGAGCCGGCATACGCCGCGAACGACGTCGTGCTCATCCTCCTCCGGGCGCCGGCGTGCGCAGTGGGCACTCGGTATCTCTCGGTCGTGATCTGCTTTGTCGCCTTTCTCGCCAACGACGTATACGGCTTTGTCAACCGGTAGAGGAGGAAGAACCGTCAGAGCGGCAATCTCTGAGGACCGTCGGCGACGGTCGCGTCACCAGTTTTTCCTCCGCGACTCCACCACTTTTCCGAAAATCCGAACCGGCAACTCCTCGATCTGCTCCTTGGTAAAGAACATCGGATCATAGTCCGGGTTCAGCGGGATCAGTTTGATTCCGCTGGGCATAAACTGAATTTTCTTACAGGTCGCCTCGCTTCCATTGATCAGAACGATGGCGCAATCCCCCGTTTTGCAGGGATTTCCGCACTCCACGATCACGATGTCGCCGTTCTCCAGCTTCGGCTCCATGCTGTCCCCGTGGATCTTCAGCGCGACGTAATCCGCCGCCTTGAATTTATCGGCGTTGATCTCCTCCCAGTCGTCCCATTCCTCGATCGCCTCGATCGGGATTCCCGCCGCGACATCGCCCACGACCGGAATTCTTCTGACGGAGGCTTTATTGTGCGCCGGCTGCGAGGCATCCTCCCCGAAAAAGTCGGGCAAAACGCCGAAATAATCCGCAATCTTCTTGATCGTTGTGTCATTGGGCACCGAACCGCGGCGCCAATTGGTGGCGGCGGCGGGCGAAAGGTTGCTCTGCTTGCATACGGTGGTGGGATTGGTGTTGTGCTTGTTGCAAAGTCCGATGAATTTTTCCCAGAACATACACGGTTCCTCCGCATAAAATTAAATAAATTCACTTTTTGCTTTGCAAAAGTGTAAAAAGTTGATTTTGTGTATTGACATTTCCGAAAACTTGGTGTATAATACGTTCGAAATGAAATTTTTGAATCGTCACTACAGTTATTCTATCATCAAAAATTGAATTTGTCAACACTTTTCAGAAAACAAAGTCGAATTTATGAATCAAACACAGAGCGAGCCTACCAAGGGCGAAAGGAGCAAACGCGCATGAAAATCACTGGCAACCATCCGAGACTGAGAAAAACGGAGAATGGGGACTACTTGTGGGACGGCGATCTGACCACGGACAGCTGCGACCGCGACCCCGATATAGACATCGACCTTGCCCCGGACGACCGTCTGGTCGTGCGCGGACGCGTGGTATGCGCCGGGAGTATCCGGACGCACGCTTCCCTGCTCTCCGAGGCGGATATAACGGCGGACGGCGCCATCCTCGCGGACTGCGACGTCGAGGCGGGCGGGAGCGTCCAGGCAGGCTGGCGTATAGATGTCGGCTGGGGAATCCGGGCGGGCGGAGACCTCTTAGCGGGCGACGGCATCCGGGTGGGGTGCGACATTGAAGCCGGAGGGGACGTCCGCGCTGGGGATGGCATCCGGGCAGACGGCGCGATCGAGGCAGGCGGAGACATGGTGACAGGCGACGGCTTGGAGGCGGGGCGCAACATCCGGGCGGGCGGAAGCATCCGCTCCTGCGGCGGCATCCGGGCAGGCGAGGACATCGCGGCGGGACTTTTTATTGACTGTGGCGGACTGATTTTTGCGGGAACCTCCGTTCTCCGCACCGACGCAACGCGCCGGGAATTTCCCTGTCGTGACGCCGGGTGTTGGGATGCCGCATATCGGGACATTGCGCGTGGGGACTTCTCATGTCGGAACATTTCGTGTTCCATCCTGTGGCACGGGACGGTCGCGTACGGCAACCTGCTCCTACGGGCGCGCAACCGCCGGAAGTGGGGATAAGACAGCACGACGCGCGGCTCACGTCGACACGGTGGCGCAGTGGCGCGGCAACAAGGCGACAGGACGATAAGACACCAAAACCACATAAATAAAGAAGAGATGGACGGACCCCCGCGGAGGACCACTCCATCTCTTTTGTTTTGCGCTACGGGAAGTCGGGGGGGCTTCGCCATTTACCTGCCGCCCCGTGAGCCGGAACGCGTCGGCGGCGCTTTTCTCGCAGGCGGCGCGGCAGAGCCGAGAACGTCGCCGTACAATTTGGCAAAGCAACGGCGGCATAGCTTCTGGTTGCTTCCGTACGGGAGCACGCCGCCGCACGCCTCACACTTGCGCGCGTATTTGCGCTTTCCGCGCAGGAGCTGTTCGTCGATCGCCTCCTCCAACACAGCGCGGCGCCGCAGAATGTACGCGTAGTCGTACTCCCGCGACAGGCGGCGTCCGAACTGGAAGTATAGATCGAGGCAGTGATATTCGTTTTCCAGCCCGCGCAGGTCCTGCCCGTCGCAGGGGGTCGGCGGGGACAGCTTGCGGGAGCGCAGATACTCCTGACAGTAGCGGATCCACTGGGCGACCATCGCCTCGTTTTTGATATTGACCGAGCAGGTAATCATGCGGTACAGCGTTTCCTTATCCAACAGTCCGAAGGTCGTGCGGTCCGCCGACGCCAGCGCATCATGCAGGGTCAGCATTTCCGCCATATCCATCTTCTGATAGAAGCCCTCGGTCGGAACCTGCGACCAGTCCGAGAGAATGTGGCGCAGAGTTCCCTCCATTCCCAGGAGAATTTCGGGGAATCCGAGGTACGCCGTCTCAATCGAATCGGGCTTTGCCTCCAACCCCGCGCGGATCGTGTCGCCGTCCTTCATTGCCAGGACGATACCCTCGTCGAACTGACCGAAGCGCCCGGCGCGTCCCGCAATCTGCTTGATCTCGGTCGGTCGGAGCAGGCGGTATTCCACACCGTCAAACTTCCGGCTTTCCGCGAAAATGATGCGGTGAATGGCAAGGTTCATACCCATGCCGATGGCGTCGGTGCTGACGACCACATCGCTCTCGCCCTCCATAAAGCGGCGCACCTGCTCGCGTCGGGAGGTGGGCGGCAGGTCGCCGTAGATGACGCTGGCGCGGATGTTCATTCCCTCCAGCGCCGCCGCCAGCTCCAGAACCGCCCGGCGGGAAAAGACGATCAGCGCGTCGCCGCGTCGGACGTCCTTTAAGCGGAAGGCGGCGGGCCGGAAGATGAGCGGCGTTTTGCGCTCGTGCCAGACGACCTCGTAGTCATCCTCGCAAGAGGTAATCATCTGCTCCACCAGCGGCAGAGCCTCCGGCGCCATACAGACATGAATTTCGTCCGCGCAGACGCCGAGAATCGCCCGCGTCCAGTTGTGCCCGCGGAATGGGTCGGCAATCATCTGCGCCTCGTCGATGACCGCGACGTCCATGGTCCGCGTGGTATCCATCATCTCGATGGTGCACGCCGTCACGCACGCGTCCTCGTCGAAAAACGCTTCCTCGCCCGTCACCATGGCGCACGGGATGCCCTCACTATGAAAGCGGTCGTAAATCTCCAGTGCCAGCAGACGGAGCGGTCCGAGATACACGCCGGATTCCGCCCTTTTGAGCCGCTCGAGCGCCTGATAGGTCTTGCCGCTGTTGGTCGGACCAACGTGGAGAATAAAATGGCGCTTCATCGCCCGTGCCATGGGGTAATCGTCCCGCGGGGCGACCGAGACCGAGAGCTGTTCCATGCGGCGGCAGAACTCCGCCATCTGGCGCTCGCGGCGTTTTTGCTTGTTGATTTCCTGCTGACGCAACCGTCGGAAATCGTCGCCCTCCTCAGCGGCAAGGACGTCGCGTTCCCACCAGAAGCGCTCGCTCGTCGCCCCGCCGCGTCCGTCCGGGACATTCACACGCCCGGCAAGTGGCAAAAGCTGTTTGCGCATCTCCGCGGTCCAGCCGCGTTCCTCCAGCTCCCGCTGCAGAAACTGCCTGCCGTGGTGACTCTTTCTTCCGGACCCGTGATGCCTCGGATGACCTCTTCTTTTCTTTGACATGTTGTTATTTATCGCTTCGCCGGGAAGCGTCCTTTCTTATGGTTCCATGCTCACCCGCGCGGGGAACGCAGGGGCACGGTTTCAAGAACGGGGATGCCGCACCGCTTCGCGAACGCCACGCCCATGGCGATCTGCTCCGGGTTGGCGACGTCATCGACGTGATGGGCGTCGCACCCGAGGACGGCGACGTTCTCCACCTCGGCTGCTATGCGGAAAAACCGCTCGGTGGGATAGTGACGTCCCTCCTTGAGCCCGAGCAGGTTGATCTCCAGCGGGATCTCCATGCGGCGGCACTCCTCGCAGAGGCGGTGCATATGCCGCTCGTAAACCGTGTCGTCGCCGATAAAGTTGATAACATCCGGGTGGGCAAAGTAGGTAAATTTCCCCGTCGCAAGCCCCTCCAGCGTATGATCCACGTAGGCGCGCAGGATGTCCTCGGATTCCGTCGGCACACCGGTGCGCACGCCGTCCACCTCATTGTTGACGAAGTGCTGTCCGAGCAGCAGGTAGTCATATTCATACTGCCCCAGCAGTGCCAGCATGTCCTCAAAGCGGTCGCGGTAATATTCCGCCTCAAAGCCGATCAGGATGTTGATTCTGCCGCGATATTCCTCGCGGAGCGCCTGCAATTCCGCAATATAATCCCCCAGCTCCGTGATGCGGATGCGATAGCCCGACTCGTGTCCGTCCGGGAACGGCATGGGCACATGATCGGAAAACCCGAGCGTGGTCAGACCGCGCGCGATTGCCGTTTCAATATACTCCCGTTCCTCGCCGTCGGCGTGGTGGCAACGGAACGTGTGCGTGTGATAATTATTTGTCATGATATTTTTCTCCTCTTTCCGGCAGAGCGGTTATCTTCCGCCCAGTTTGCGATAGGCTTCTTTGAGCGCGGACAGTTCCGAGGCATCCCGGTACTCCCGTATCTGCCGCTCCAGCTCCGCCAGCTTTTCTTTCAATTCCCGCCGCCGACCGAATGCCGTCCACGGCGCGTTCTCCAACTCCTCCTGCCACGCCGCGCGGCGGGAGGCAAACTGCGCCTCGTACGCCTCGCACCGCTCCTCCGTGTCGTCCAGCCGCATTTTCAGCTCCATGCGGGAGACCTCCGCGAGGCGCGCGTCCAGCTCTCGCTTGCGCGCACGGTGGAACCACCCCAACCCGCCGCGCTCATACTCCAGTGCCTGCCGCTCGTCGCGCAGACGATCCTCATAGGAAATGCGGGCGAGAAAATAGTCGAAAAGCTCCATATACGCGCAATATTCCCGGCTCACACCGCTCTCTCTGCCGCCGTTGTCGAGATACCACGCGTGGATACGCGTATAGTATGGCATATAGCGACGAATCCACGCCTTGCACTTGTCGCCGATCTCCAGCCGGCGCAAAAGGTAGTCGGGATACATATACTCGTCGCAGTAGTCGTACTGCTCGAACGGATACGCCAGATCGACGCTTTCCCCGCCGATGGTCACGCGGAAAAGCTGGCGGAAATACAGATCCTTGCTAAGGGTATCTCCGGCTTGCCGCGGCGTCTCCGCGCCCTCCTCCGCGTGGTCGATAAATTCAAACGCGTCGTGCAGAAGCTCCGGGTCGCAGTCGATCCACCCGAACCATTGGTCAAGCGTCTGTTCCGACGCCGTATGGTAGACGTGGGAGAGCTGGCGGTAGGCGTCCGGGCAGGACCGATACGCCTCCAGCGCGCGCTCCCGGCGGTCATCCTGCTCCTCCGGTGTGCTGTCCTCATCGCCGCCCCCATCCACGTAGCGCAGAACGGGAAGCAGACAGCGGTGCACCTTATCGTTGTTCCAACGCTCCACCGCGCGGTTTTGCGCGCCATTTGACTGCTCTGCCATTCAAAAACACCTCCCTTGCGTATCGCCTGACAGGAAATCTCCGGACCCGGCTTGCGCGGGCGGATTCCCCGCCATATTGCATTCAGATGCTCGGCTTTTCGCCTTGCCTGACGAATAAACACAAAAAACCAGTATCAGTATACCACATTGTGCCGATTTTTTCAACCTACCCGCACCATTTTCTCGGGGCAATCGCGCACAATCCGCAACTGCGCCGCCCGACTTGCGCGGTGTTGCCTCAAAACCCCGCAATCGCACCGCGTCGCGCGCACGCATATACTGCCATCGGAGCCCCTCCCGGCAATTTTGAGACACAGAAAGGAACTACGGATATGAAACTGGACAAAAACGCGGTCGATCGACTGCTCGCACTCAATGACACCCAACTCCGGACGCTGATTACCCGCCTCGCCGGGGAAAACGGCATCGACCTCTCCGGCGTCACCATCCGCCCCGATGACATCGCCGGCGTACGCCGGGCGCTCGGCGCGGCAACCGACGAGGACATCCGCCGTGCCGCCGAACAAATTGAACAATTCCGGAAGAAATCCTGAGAAAGGAGGCTGAGCGTCCCATGGATTCGGAACAAAAAAGAGCACCTCTCTCGCTCGAGGAGCTTCTGACGCAGGTGGAATCCGACCCCACCCTGCGTGAGAAACGCTCCCCCAACGCACCACCGCCCGGCGGCATCTCGCCCGACAGTATGCAGTCCGGCGGCTTCTCGCCCGACCGTGCGCAGACCGGCGGTGCCTCCCCCGGTGCCACACCGGGCAACGCATCGCCCGACGCCGCCACTCCCGCGTCGGAGGGCGCGGGGGCTTCTCCCCTCTCCGCCCTGCTCTCCTCCGGCGATCTGATTTCCAAACTTCCACAGCTTCTGAAAGTCGTGGGAAACCTGCGCGAATCCCCCGCCCCGCCGCCGTCGAAAAATCCCTCGCCCGTCGCCCTGCTCAGCGCCCTGCGCCCTTACCTGAATGAACATCGCCGACAGGCGCTGGATACTATGATCCGCCTGTCGAAGCTGAGCGACTCCCTGCAAGCCCTGCGCTAAAGAAAGGAGGCATTCTCTTGTACGCACAAAACCCGCGCCCCCGTGAAGAAGACCTGACGCTCCCGCAGAATTACAGCGGAACCGCGTTCCGCTATCCGCCCATCGGCTCTCTGCGGGAGGAATCCCCGCCGCCCATGCCCGCGCATCCCGATCGTCCGACCGAAAGCCGAAGGGAGGGAGGAACCTCCCTGTTCGGGGGCATGACGCCCTCCGCCTCCCCTGCGTCCCCGACGTCTCCCGCATCCCCACCATTCCCCGCGCAGGACGTCCGCGACGGTGCCTCCCCGCAGGGAGACCTCACGTACCCGTCTGAGGATGAAAACACCGCGACGAGGGGCACCGCGGAATTTCAAGCCGAAACAGTCTCCCCCACCGAGGGAGAACCCGCCCCCGACGAATCTTCACCGCACGCCGCTCAGCCCTCGTCGCCCTCCGGAGAACAGCTCCCCGCCGAGGGACGGTCTACCGAGGGACAGCTTGCTGAGGGACACCCGTCCGCCCACGGATGGCGACTGCCCTCGCTCCGGCACGGCGAGGCGGCAGAGGATGATCTTTTGCTGCTCGGGCTTCTCCTGCTTCTGAGCGGTAACGGGAACGACCGATGCGACGAATCGGAAAAAAACGCCAACGGCGGCATTGTCACATACCTGCTTTTGCTGTTGCTTTGCGGATAAAAAAACGGTCCCCTCTCCGCGTGAGTTGACCGTTTCCGCATCACTTGCCGTTTTTTACATCACGGACACCCGTCCCCGGGTCATTCCATTGTCAGAAGGTCTAGCGACGCGCCGTACTCGTTCCACTCGATCGTCATATCCTTGCGCAGGTCGGTAAGCATGCGCTCCACCTCGGCGTACTGGTAGCGCTGCATCAGGGAGGTGACATTGCGGACGAGATACTGCTCGTCCAGCGGCTGACGGACGATCACATAGAAGCCGTCCTCCGTCTCGACCACCTCGCTGATTCCTCCGATCTCCAGCCCGAACGCCGCCTGCTCGTACGCCTCGTCGTACTCCCCGTACGTGAAATAGTACGGCGTGCTGACAAGGCTGGTGTCCTCGTTGTACTTGGAGCCCATCATCTTCTGAATGGTCTCGCCGCCGAGCAGCTTGTCCCGCACAAGCGCCGCGTTTGCGCGATTTTCCTCGATGTTATCGCCCTCGTCGTTGCCGATGAACACATGATACGTCGCGCAGAAATTCCCGTCCAGCGCGTACGCGATAAAGTCCTTTTCATCCTTCAGTATCACGCCGACGTCCATCAGCGCGTGGATAATCTCAGTCTCGCCCTGATCGGTGCGCAACGTAAAGCGCAGGAAATGATCTGTCAGGTACGTCTGCTTGAGAAAATCCTTGTACGCGCGAAAGCCGCCGAGCTGGTCCACCGCGTCCTCGATCTTCTCCTGCACCGCCTGCGTCACCGCGTCGTCCTCCAGGTCGAGATTCAACTCGCGGCACATGGAAAGGATTGCGTAGTTGGCGGTCAGAGCATATTCCACGTCCTGCCGGAATTTTTCAACATAGCCCGCGTCCTCAAAGACGCGCTCGCCGTACCGCGCGCGGTATTCGTCCCGGTACGCCATGGTAATATAGCGTAACTCGTCGTAACAGACATCGTATCCGTCGCATGTCGCGACCACGCGCAGATCCTGCTTGCTCGCGGCAATGGGACGGATGGAGGAACACCCCGTCAGCAAAAACAGCACCGCCAATCCGAGCGCCACCGCCATCTGTACAACGCGCCCGACACGTCCGGCACGTCCCCGTCTGCTTTCCGTATGCTTCACCGTCTGTTCCCTCCCGTACATTCATCAAGCAATATTATAAGCGCTCTTTGTGACCTCTCTGTGAATAAACGCAAATTTTTCCGACCGTTTTGAAAAAAAAGCGAAAAAGGGCTATACAAAAGCCTCCGCCGATGTTATAATAGGATGGGTTTTTGCGTAAGAACGAACTTCGCCTGCCCGAAAAAGCAAGGAGCACGACCAAATGAAGCACATTTACATCATCAACCCCGCAGCGGGGCGCGCGGACGCAACCGCGACACTCACCGAACGGATTCATGCCGCCTACGCCGACAGCAACCATACAGATTACCCCTATGAAATATACCACACCACCGGCATCGGAGACGCCTGCCGTTACGTCCGCGCCTACATCGCGGCGCACCCGACCGAGGCAACCCGTTTTTACGCCTGCGGCGGCGACGGAACGCTCGGCGAGGTCGTCAACGGCGTGCTCGGCACCGATGCGTCCGACGTGTCCCCGGAGCTTTTTTCCGTCGGGCTGATTCCCGTCGGCACCGGCAACGACTTTATGCGCAATTTCACAGAGCAGGAAAAATTCCTCGACCTCGCCGCCCAACGGGACGGTGCGGAGGTTTCCATCGACCTGTTGCGGTGCAACGACCTGTATTGCGTCAATATGATCAACATCGGCTTTGACTGCGAGGTCGTGACGACCACCGCGGAGATCAAACGCAAGCCGTACGTTCCGCGCGGCATGGCGTACCCGCTCGCCACCCTCTATACGCTCATCCGCAAGCCCGGCGTGTTCCCCACCATCGCCATCGACGGTGAGGAGCAACCGCGTCGCCGCATGTTGCTCTGCGCCATCGGGAACGGCGCGTTCTGCGGCGGAGGCTTCCACGCGCTTCCCAAGGCACAGCCGGACGACGGAACGCTCGACGCATGCCTCGTCAACAACGTCAGCCGCATCCGCTTTCTCAGTCTGGTCGGCGACTACAAAAAGGGCACGCACGTCAAGCCCTCGACCGAAAAACTCCTGCGCTACCTGCAATGCCACCGCATCACCCTAACCTTTGAGCACCCGCAAAACGTCTGCGTTGACGGCGAAATTATGCCGATGGACGCCTGCGACATCTCGCTCGTCCCCCGCGCCGTGCGCTTTTCCGTCCCCGCCGGGTGTGCCCTACGCGGTGCAAGCGACCGTAAGACCGCGCAAGCCTGCCCCGCCGTCATCTGAGGCTCGTACATGGATTACCTCGTTTTGTCAGACACGCACGGCAACCGCGGCGCATTGCGTGCCGTGACCGAGCGTCTGAATTTTCACCCTGCCGCCCTGCTGTTTCTGGGGGACGGCGCGCGCGACCTGCCGTTTTTTTCCGCGCTTCCCGGCATGGCGGATGTCCCTGTCATCGCCGTGCGGGGCAACTGCGACAGTCCCTTTGACCCTCTCGCCGCCGGGCTGGACGAGGAACGCTGTATTTATCTTGAAGACAAGAAAATTCTGATGTTCCACGGCCATCGCCTCGGCGTGCGCGCCGGCATCGACCGCATCGCGCAGACGGGCGCGCGGCGGGAGGCGGACGTCGTACTGTTCGGGCACACGCATGTCGCTTACGAGACGACGCTGCCCGCCGGCGAGGAGGTTGGCGACGGGCTTGTTCTCAAAAAGCCGCTTCTGATCGCCAACCCCGGCAGTGCGGGCGAGCCGCGCGACGGCTTCGCGCTCCGCTTCGGTGTTCTGACTATCCGCAGCGGAGTCGTTCTGTTCTCCCACGGCAGTGTGGAACGGTAACGCGCCTCACGGTGCACGACGCACGACCTTCAACGCATGACATGCACAGCATGATCAGCAATATGCAATGGGCGATTAACAGCTGACGACACAGCGACAGACGGCAAGCGGCGACGGCGCAGAAAACCGGAATGCCGCGACCGCGACACTCCGGTTTTGTTTTTTGGTTGGCGAGCGACGCACATCGGTTTCGCTCAAAGCGGAATCTTCTCTCCGGGATTCTCGATCTCCGCTGTCTGCGCCAGCGAATCGTTCTCGAGAGCGGCGGCGCGTGCAGCGGCAACCTCGTCATTGTAGGCAGAAATCACCGCATCCTCCAGCAACGCACGGAACTGTGAGTTGATGGGATGCACAATATCCCGGTAGGTGTCATCGGGATTCTTCCGGCTTGGCATGACAATGAAATACTTCTCGCGCGCGTAGATCACCTTAATGTCGTGCACCGCGAGCTGACCGTCAAATGTGACCGACACAATGGCGCGCATCGGACCGTCGTCGAACAGCTTTCTAACCTTAACATCAGTAATTTGCATTTTTGACCTCCTTGTTTGTCCGGCTATGGATATTGTTTCTCATCTACAACCCTATTATAAAAGCAAATTGTGATGATTATTCAAACAAAACAAGACTTTTTTGTGAAGTTCTTGCCCCAATGCGTTTTTTGCAGGAGCGGATTGTGAAAATTTCTCCTTGCATTTTCCAAATATATCAAACGGAAACAAAAGAGGAAAACCGGTACCGGTGGGGGTCGCCCCGCGCCACCCGCGCCTCAATTCCGCAGAAAGGATGCTCCCTTAAGCGGGAGCTATGGTCATAGATCAGCCATGCCTACCCCCAATACCCATTTCGGTCCCGATGCCCTCCGGGAAATGCTCCGCCCCATCAACGCGATCTATTTTCTCGGCATCGGCGGCGTCAGCATGTCCTCCCTTGCCGTCCTCACCAAAGGACAGGGACTGCGCGTCGGAGGGTATGACCGCACCGCTTCCCCGCTGACACGCAAGCTGGAAGCCTCCGGCATCCGGATCGACTACACCCCGGACGCCTCTCACCTGGACGGCTACGGCGCCGTCGTCTATACCGTCGCCATCGCCCCCGACCAGCCGGAATACCTGGAGGCGATCCGCCGCGGCATTCCGCTCATCTCCCGCGCCGATTACCTCGGATACCTGATGAGCGACTACGGCGAGCGCATCGGCTTTGCCGGCACGCACGGGAAAAGCACCTGCACCTGCATGTGCGCGCAGCTTTTCATGGACGCCGGGATGGACCCGACCGTCCTCTCGGGCGCTTCCATGCCGACGCTTGACGGGACGTTCCGGGCAGGCGCACGGGACTACATGATCTTTGAAGCGTGCGAGTACATGGATTCCTTTCTCGACTTTCGCCCCTCCATCGCGGTGGTTCTGAACACCGAATGGGATCACGTCGATTACTTCCACTCGCTGGAACAGTTGCGGGATTCCTTTGCGGCATACGCCTCCCTGGTGGGCAGGCAGGGGCTGGCCATTTACAACGCCGATGATCCGCAGACCGTGCAAGCGATGGAATCAGTCAACGCGCGCCTGGTCTCTTTCGGGCGCTTTACACCGTCCGCCGACTTTTATTCCGCCAATGAGCGCCTGGAAAACGGGTACGCCCGCTTCACGCTCATGTTCCGCGGCAAACCCCTGACCGAGATCACGCTCCGGATTCCGGGCGAGCACAACATTTACAACGCGCTGGCAACCGCCGCCGTCGCCCGCTGTTGCGGGCTTTGCTCCCGTACCATCGCGGAGGGAGTCCATCACTTTACGGGCGCGGATCGCCGGATGCAGTACAAGGGACGGCTGAACGGCGCCGCCGTGTACGACGACTACGCCCACCATCCCACGGAGGTCGCCGCGACGGTTCGCGAGGCGGCATTGCTCGGTGGCGGCAGACTGATCTGCGTCTTTCAGCCGCATACTTACAGCCGCACCGCCACGCTGTTTGACCGATACGTCGAAGCTCTGAGCCCCGCCGACACGGTCATTCTCGCGCCGATCTACGCCGCCCGCGAAACAGACGACAGACGGGTCAACTCCGCGCGTCTCGCCCGCGCTGTCGGCGACAACGCCGTTGCGCTCGGAGGACTTCCGGACATCGCCGCGCACCTGACGGCAATCGTCCGGCCGGGCGACACGGTAGTCATTATGGGCGCGGGAAACATTGACGCGCTCTACCCGCTCCTGCCGCTGACGCCGTAAAATTTCTGCCACAACAAAAAGGGGATGTTAAAAAACATCAAGTTTTTTAACATCCCCTTCGACATTGGTCCCGGCGACCGAACGCCGCGTTTTGCCGGCAGGAAGATTGAAAAGCCGAAAATACCGGAGCAAAAATGCCGGAATCCCGACCGACATTTCTGTGGGACTGCCAAGGCATCACCGCCGATGACGCGTGTCACCTTAAAAGATCGTTTATACCCGCTTCACACGGTATAGAATTTCGGCTTTCCGCAAAGGCGGAAAAAATCCACGATACAGCCGATTCCGAAAAGCCCGCCGGTGAGCAGGTAGAGCACGCCCATCCGGGTGTTCCCCTCATAGAATTTGTGGCAGCCGAATCTCCCTAAAAAGAGGCACAGAAGCAGTGCCGTACTCCGCTTGCATGTTCGCAGACCGCCGGAAGCGTTCCGGCTTTTTTCTGCTTTCCCCGCGGTGTGGGCGCTTTTTCACACACTTCAGAACCCTCGCCCACTTCTGCCTCGCCGCTCGATTCTGCCTCTTTTGCGCAGTCCGCACACAGATACGCACCTTCCGGTATACTTTCCCCGCAACGCCTGCAATAGTTCCGATGCTTCCCCATCGTTCTCCTTCACCCCCCGAGTTATTTTCCTCATTATATCTCAAATTGCGATATTTGTCAATATTGATCTCTGATTTTTCTATAATATACATGGAACGAAAAATGAAAGAGATGCACCGATGAGACTGAAAGATTTGCGGGAGGACTCCGATCTCACCCAACGCGAGCTTGCCGATTACCTCCACATCCGGCAAAACACCTATTCCCAATACGAAAACGGACAGCGGCAACTGCCGATTTCTGTCCTGATTCAGCTCGCCAAATATTACAAAACCTCGACCGATTACATTCTCGGTCTGACCGACAAGCGCTGAGCGCCCGCCTGCGGCGCAAAAAGGGTGTGCGAAAAAACTCATTCTGAGTTTTTTCGCACACCCTTCGACATTGGTCCCGGCGACCGGACGCCGCGTTTTGCCGGCAGGAAGATTGAAAAGCCAAAGATACCGGAGCAAAAACACCGGAATCCCGACCGACATTTTGGCGGACCGGGGGAGCTGTTTGTTTTTAACAGCTCCCCCTTTTCCGATTCAGGCTTTCTTCAGTTCGTTTTCCACGCGGGCGGCAATGTGCGCCGCGTCCAGTCCGTAATGGTCGAGCAGTGCCTCAAAGGTGCCGCTTCTGCCAAACGTGTCGTTCACGCCGATGCGCGTCATTCCGGTCGGGCATCTCTCGCCCAGCACCTCCGCCACCGCCGAGCCAAGCCCGCCGATGATCAGATGCTCCTCGACCGTGAAAACACGCCCGGTCTTCTCCGCGTAACGGACGATCGTCTCCTCGTCAATGGGCTTGATCGTGTGGATGTTCACAACCGCCACGTCGTACCCGCGCGCGGCAAGCAGCTCCCTCGCCTTGAGGGACTCGCCCACCATGATGCCCGTCGCAAAAATCACGGCATCCGCGCCCTCTGCCTTGACCACAGCCTTGCCGGGGACGAACTGCTCGTTTTCATCGGTGATAACATCAACCGCGGAGCGCCCCATGCGAATATAGACCGGTCCGTCGATCCGGAGCGCCGCTTCGGTCGCCAGCTTGGTCTCCACCCCGTCGCAGGGAGAAAACACGGTCATTCCGGGCAAAACCCGCATCAGCGCCAGATCCTCCAGACACTGGTGCGTCGCGCCGTCCTCGCCGACGGAAAGCCCTGCGTGCGTCGCTCCGATCTTGACGTTCAGATGCGGGTAGGCGATGGAGTTGCGGATCTGCTCATAGGCTCGTCCCGCGGCAAACATCGCAAACGTCGTCGCGAACGCCGGCATCCCCGTCGTGGCAATTCCCGCCGCAATGGACATCATGTTCGCTTCCGCAATGCCGCACTCGATATACCGATCGGGGTACTTTTCCATGAAATACCCGACGCGTACCGAGTCTGCGAGGTCCGCGCACAGCACGACAAACGGATACTTGTCGCCAAGCGCCTCCAGTGCGCGCCCGAAGCCGTCGCGCGTTGCCATTTTGTTTTTCGATTCTGTTTTCAAACTGCTCATAAATCCATATCCTTCCCGCAAGGGCGTCACAGCCGTGCCCTGCCCGATCGCCGACGACTGCGTCGACATGATACAAATATTATATCGCTTCACGCCGCTTTTGTCAAGAGAAAACGACACGCCGCGACAGATTTCCCGCGCGGGCGCACGGAAATTTTCTTGACAAATCCCCCCGCCTGTGCTATAATGCTGGGGAGGATTCCGGGGCTCGGCTCTTCCGTGCGCGGGCTTACACGCGGATTCCGCGTCTTTCTGCCACCGGGATGTAGCGTAGTTGCTAGCGCGCTGGGTTTGGGAGCGTGTGACCGCCTCGTGAGCCGATCGTCGAAAGCTCGCGAAATCTCCGTTTTTCTCGCATTTCCTCGCTTTTCCGCCGCCGTGTGTTTCGGCAAAAAACTTTTGACCACAGATTTGACCACTTACGGATTTGACCCAAAAACTGAATATTTTCACCAATCGGGGTGTGGCGCAGCTGGTAGCGCGCGAAGTTTGGGACTTCGATGCCGTCGGTTCGAATCCGGCCACTCCGACCAAAAATCAGCCGAAAATGAGGCTTTTCGCCCCACTTTCGGCTGATTTTCTGCTTATATTCGGATTTCATCCACCACTTCGGCAAATTTGCCTGACGGCAGAAAAGCGGCTTGTGCCATAGTTACAGCACAAGCCACTTTCTTTTTTTCAGAAGGCTTTTTCTTTGCCTACTGCGGCGCAAAATTTACTCTGCGTTTTGTTCCAGCATTACAATGAGTTTCTTAAACGCATCTTCCTCTCTGACAAAATCAAATTGTCTG
>CAKSNQ010000021.1 GCA_934476315.1 uncultured Eubacteriales bacterium | reverse complement strand
GGTGGATAGCATGGGACTGCCGGACGATACCCCGATCGACGCTCGGATTTTGTCCGGCGCGATCGAATCGGCACAGAAACGCCTGGAAGATCAGAACTTCAAGCGCCGCAAGTACGTTTTGTCCTACGACGACATCATGAATCAGCAGCGCACCATTATTTATAAACAACGGCAGGATGTTCTGGATGATGAGAACGTCTCCGGAACGATTCAGAAGATGATTGCGGGCACCATCCGGGATACGGTGGGAAACCATACGGCAGGGGAGTCCCAGACGGATTGGGATTTCGACGGTCTGCGGAGCGAGTACCTCGGGTATCTGACCGGGGAGGACGACTTCCGTTATGCGCCGGAGCAGCTGCATAAGGTCTCCCGCGAGGATTTGTGCGAGACGCTGACCGAGCGCGCGCTGGCGCTGTATCACGCCAAGGAAGCACTCTTCGGTGAGGAGATTTTCCGCGAGCTGGAGCGTAAAATCCTGCTTCAAAACGTGGATATTGCGTGGATGGACCATATCGACGCGATGGATGACCTGAAGGGAAGCATCGGACTCCAGGCGTACGCACAGCGCGACCCCGTCACGGTGTATCGAATCCAAGGCTCGGAGATGTTCGCCGCCATGATTGCCGATATTCGCGAGCGGACGGTGCGAATGCTTCTGACCGCCGTCATGCCGGCAGTCCCGAAGAAGATCGAGCGCGTCCAGGTCGCCAATCCGCTGACCGAGGGCTTTGAGGGGTCAAAATCCTCTCCGAAGAAGATCGTCCTGACGCCGAGAAAGAATGTAGCGAAGCCCGGACGCAACGATCCGTGCCCCTGCGGTAGCGGAAAGAAATATAAGAAGTGTTGCGGCGCCAGAGAACCCGACGTGGGGCAAAAGTAACCTGACAGAAGATTTTTGCCCCACGCGCGGGCGCTGCACCCTTGGAATCTTTGTGACTTTTTGCGAACGGCGGGCGATTTCGCCTCCCGCCCAAAAACGCAATCCTGCTGAATTTTGCTCACCCGGGATGACAAAGGTCTCATGGACGGGTTTCACCGGATGGGGCAAAACGCGGAACGGCGGGCGATTTCGCCCGCGAAACCGGACGGATTGCTCCTGTCAGGCTCAGACTAAAGTCAAAATCCGCCGTCGGCGGGGAAAGGAAGTGTTTCTATGGGCTTCGGCTGGCTCTTTTTCGGTTACGTGCTGGAATATGTTTTGGGCATGAGCCCCTATGGGTGCTTCGTCTTTCTGATCGGATACGGCGTGATGTATCGCGGGCTTTGCGAGCTTCGGCGCTATTGCCGCGCGTTTTCCCGCGCGATCTGGGTTCTGATTCCGCTCTCGCTGGTGGCGCTGTTCCGGACCGTTGCAGGTCTTGACAGCCTGTTCTCCTGGGGGCTGGAATTTGTTGGTGCCCCGTGGAATCAGGTGGCGGTGTGGACGGACCTTTTGCTGGTGCTGGCGTACCATTTCTTCCTCACCCTTGCCATCCGCGAGCTGGCAAAGCGTGTTTCCTCGCCCAAACAGGCGATCTACGCGACGAGAAATTTTCTGATCGTTCTGCTCTACGGTTGCGTCGCGGTTCTGCGGCAGACCGGGGTGCTGAGCGGCTCGCCCGCCTGGGGCGTGCTGTTGCTTTTACAGCTGGTCTGGGCGGTGATGAACAGCGTGATGCTTTATTCCTGCTACATGCACATCTGCCCGGCACAGGAGAGGGAGCGAGCGCCCTCCCGCTTCGCCTTTGTCAACCGCCTGCGGGCGCGCTTTGAGCAAAAGGAGAACGAGGCGATTGAAGCGGACCGCCGCTATCACGCGGAAAAAGCCAGGGATCGTCGCGAAAAGTATCTTTCCTCCATATCGGAAAAACAGCGGAGGAAGGAAGAAAAAAAGCACGACAATACAAGCGGGCGGAAATGACACCGCCCCCGGAGAATTCCTTCTTTGGGTGCTTTCCACGCGTTCTCCTCCCCAAGGGAGGGTAAGGCAGGGGCGGCACGACCGCTGACCGCTGACCGCTGACCGCTACATTTGCAATTTCAGAAAGAAAGGGAGCTTTCGCCCCGGCGGAAGTCATGGTTGTGAGTATGTCCGAACATCAGAGTGCTGCGCAAAAATTGAATTACCGGCGGATTTTATGGCTTCCCGCCTTGATCTTCCTGTGTAACCCCTGTATGAATCTGGTCGACGTTCTGCCGGATTTGTTCGGGTATCTGCTTTTGCGGCGCGTTTTGCGGAGAGCAAGCGAGATCGACGAGAGCCTGGAGGAGGCACGGCGGCTTTTGGGACGGCTTTGCTGGCTTCAGGTCGCGCGTGTAATCGCGCTTTATTGGGCGACAGGGCTAAGCGACCATGAACGTCCCACCATGGTGCTGACACTGACGCTTGTGTTCGGCATCCTGGAGCTGATGCAGATTTATCCCTTGTGCTCACAGCTTTTCCACGGTCTGGTTTACCTTGGAATGAGAAATAACGCAACATTGCTTCTCCAGTCGGGACGCGACTGGAAACGCGAAGCGCTGGCGGCACGGATGGAGCGCCTTGAAAGAAAAGGAAAAGGGAATGGGCGCTACTATTTCTGCCTGCAAAAGAGAATTTCCCATCTGCAAAACACAAATGGAAACAGCGTAACGGATATGGCGCTTTGGCGTTGCTGTGCCTTTGCGACGGTAAAAATCGTACTGTCGGTGCTTCCGGAGTGCCTTGCACTGACCCAATACTCCAACGGCTTCAATTTCATGCCGTATATCGCCGGAGCGCGGATTCTCGCCATGAGCGTCTGTACCTTGGTCGGCGTTGTCTGGGCTGTACATATGGCGCAGTTTTGCAGTCATATTGCGCGGGATACGACCTTTTGGGAGAACGTTCTCGTGCTTTGCCAAGTGGACGAGAAGGAGCACCCAGAGCGCGCGCCCTACCGTTCCATGCGTCGCTCGCTTTCTCTGATGGTGCTCGGCGGCGCCTTCGCGCTGAATTTCTCCGCGGATGGCATCGGACTGTGGCCGACTTTTCTGGTTGGCATGATATGGGTGATTGCCCTGTGCGGCATCCGGCGCAGTCTGCCGGACAAGCTGTTCCGGTGGGGAATTGCGACCTCCGTTTTGCAGGCAATCGCTTCCGCCGCCACCTACACGGCGACGTTGCTGTTCTATCAGAAATATGACATCGCTCTGTATGCCAAAAGCGAGGAGATGCAGGCGGCGTGGCGCGTGGTCATCGGACTTACCGTCGTGGAAATGACACTGTTGACCCTTTCGGTGGTCGTCATGAGTGTCAATTGGTGCGCTATCCGTGCGCGGTATTGCTATTTCCTGGGCAACCACGGGGGCGCGTCGGCGACATCGGACGTGTCCCAAAAGAAGATCATGTTGAGCGCTGAGCTTTCGTTGATTTTCTTGCAGGTCTGCGCACTTCTGTGCTTCACGGCGCACATTGTGTACGCTGTTTTCTACCCGACGGTGGGATGGATTGGGCTGGTCGATGTCGGCGTGGCGGTCGTGTATGTCGTCGCTTTGGCGCATACGCTCATGAATCTGCGTGAGGATTTGGTGCCCGCGCGCATGGTGCCGGACGCTCCGGACGCGCTGTCGGAGTGAACTGCCTGCGTGCCCGGTTCTGAAATTCTGAAAGTTGAAGTTTGCGCGCCCGGTGTATGTAACCGCGCCGGGGTGTGTATACTATCCTTGTCCATTCGCGTAGGAATGGCAAAGGAGATTTAGAAAATGCAGAACCAGAACAATCAGAACCAGAACAATCAGAACCAGAACAATCAGAATCAGAATAACCAGAACCAGAACAATCAGAACCAGAACAATCAGAATCAGAATAACCAGAATCAGAACAATCAGAACCAGAACAATCAGAACCAGAACAACCGGAATCAGAACTGCAAGAAGGCAAACTGAGATCGCCTTTGGGCTGGGTTCTGTCGGGGGTGTCGCGCTTTTCGCGGCGCCCCCAAAAACATTGACCTGACCGACGACATGAAATTTGAACAATTTATGAATTTTCAAAAACCTATTGCAATTTGTGGAAAGATGTGGTATAATATCAACCGTTGGCGAAAGCGCCACGCCGGAGGCATAGCTCAGTTGGTTAGAGTACTTGCTTGACATGCAAGGGGTCACTGGTTCGAGTCCAGTTGTCTCCACCAGCACGATGGTCTGTAAGGTTTCTTCTTACAGACCATTTTTTATTTGCACGGCGACTGTTGAAAAATTCGGAGAACATTGCGCAAAGGGGACTCGCGCGTCATCGGCGGTTGCCGTTTTGCGCTCTCGTCCGCGCACGCCTAATGACGGAAAACATTATTCCACCGTAGGATAGGACTGCGGACCGGAGTCTGCCGCCGGAGTTTTTTGTGAACCGCCGAAAATCGTATCGACATTCAAGCGGCGCGTCTTACTCTAACGTTGACAAGCGCAGATCATCGCCGCAGCTCCGACTGAAATCGACACAAACGGCAGTCTGCGTTGTTTCGCTTGCCCTCCTTTCCTGATACAATGGAGCCAGCAAATAAAGGAGGCAATCAGCCATGAACACAGACAAAACTTACGTAGAACAGCTTGCAAACGAGTACGCGCCGAAGGAGACCTCCGGAGTCTTCGCTCTCCGGAAGCCGGACACCAAAGCCAAACGCCCGGCAAACATTTACACATGTACGCTCGGCGTGATTCCCACCCTCATTTTCGGTACGGGTAAGTGCCTTGCCATGGGGAAGATCGGTAGCGGAACCTTCGGCTCACTCATCGCCGGCATTGTCATCGACAAGGAGGGATGGTCGGAATGGCTGCAATTCCCCGATCTACAAATGCATCCTTGAAGACGGTAAAGAGAAATATGCTTTCGAGATCTTCGAGCTAACCAAAGAGATCAGCGGGAAATAAGACGTGAGAAGAGTGCGGTCTGTCCTCGCCGATTCCTGCACCCGCCGAAATGGGTGGTACGTTCTGCATGCCGCGTGAGCACTGAATTTCATTTCCGTGAACCATTTGGTCAAAGCGCCTCGGGCGAGGCGTAAATCATGACTTAAGCCGAGTTGAGCCCGCCGACGAAGCGCCGCTCTTGCCCGCCGGAGTCCGATTCACCCCATAATGCTTGCGGTTTTTGCAGGAAAGGAGCGTCATTATGAGAATTGAAACCACGCGTCTGTATCTGCGGGAGCTGACCGCGGAGGATTTTGACGCGCTGTACGCAGTTCTTGCCGACTCGGACATCATGCAACACTATCCCTATACCTTCGATGCGGCGCGCGTGCGGGGGTGGATTGAGAAGAACAGGGAGCGTTACCGCGTGTTCGGCTTTGGCTTGTGGGCGGTCTGCCGCCGGGAGACCGATGAGATGATCGGCGACTGCGGGTTGACCATGCAGCGAATCAACGGCGTGATTCTTCCGGAGATCGGATACCATGTCGCAAAAGCGCATCAGCGGCAGGGCTACGCCAAGGAAGCCGCGCGCGTCGTCCAGAACTGGAGCTTTGCCAACACGCCGTTCGGGATGCTGTATTCTTACATGAAAAAGGAAAATGCCGCGTCCGCCGCCACCGCGCGGGCGAACGGTATGCGCCTGTTGGGGGAATTTACCGATGACGAGGGAGGACAGACTGCCGTTTACGGAATCAGTCGCGCTGAGTGGTTGAAGCTATCCGGCGAGGCGGGAACGCTGTAAACCGAGGAATGTGTGAAATCTTTCGGAAACAGAGTCGGATTTCTCCATGCCGATGCGCCGGAGCAAATGTGCAGAAAATGGTTCCGGGCTGTGAGCCCCCGCGTGCCCGACTGACTGTTCCGAAAGTGCTACCCAAAGTAGGCGACTGTTGTGAAATCTGTTGACAATTTTTGCGGAATGTGGTACAATATACGGGTAAAAAAACGAGGAGGATGTGAGTTTTATGAGAAAATCCCGTAGGATACGATGGATTTCCATGCTGCTGGCAGTTCTGATGATCCTGGCAGTAGTGACAGCTTGTAAAAAGGACCCGAATACCCCGGATAACCCCGACAACCCGGACAACCCCGACAACCCGGACAACCCGGACAACCCCGACAACCCGGACAACCCGGACAACCCCGACAATCCGGATAAACCCACCGATCCAGTTGACAAAGACGACGTCGGAACGGGCATTACGACACTCCCGGGGGATGACCACGCGACTCTGGTGGACGATTGCAACGATTTCACCGACCACTGGGCGGAGCGTAACGTCACGGGGACCCCCGAGGCGATCACGCCCGAGATCGCGGACGGCGCGGTCGGCAAGGCGTTTTGGTTTAACGATCTCCAGCTGCGCGCGGCATGGTTCTTCCGTACGGGAACGCGCAACACACCGTTTGCGCTGAAGATTGACCGCACCAGCGTGCTGACGTTCCGTATTTACATTGACGATATCTCCAAGATCAGCGACGCCCGCATCGAGCTTGGCTCCACGGACAAAGCGGATTCCGATGAGTGCGAGTGGACCTTCAAGAGCCAGCTGAAAGCAAACGGCTGGAACACCGTAACGCTGAACTTTGAAAAAGGCTTCTCGACGCTCAACCCGGAGAATGTTTCCCGGTGGCGTCTGTTCCTCCTCTCCTCGGCGACGAGCGGAACGGTCACGGTTGCGATTGACGAAATCCGTCTGACCGGTGCCAAAGCAGAGGGCGGGGAAGGCCCGGACGATGATTCGTTCGAGGGCGGGATCCTGACCAAAGGCTTTACCCCCGGTGCGGAGCAGGTGGAGAGCGCGCAGGTCAAGGACGGCGTTCTGATCGACCCGTGCAACAATGCCGGTTCGCTTTACTTCTTTGAGGGCAACAACGGGACGCTGTATAACCTGACTCCGACGCTCACCAAGGGGCGCTTCGGAAACTGCTACGCGTTTGCCAATGTGGAAACGCGCAACGGCTGGTTCTTACGTCTGGGTACCATGAAAGACTCCTTTGATGTTTCTCTGACACAGGATTCGGTCGTGACCTTCTGGTTTTACGTCAGCGATCGCTCGCTTCTGAAGGATGCCCGCGTCGAGATCGGCTCGGTCGGTAGACCGGACACGCAGGAGAAGGAGTGGCAGTTCATCAGTCAGATCAAAAACGACGGATGGAACAAGATCACCCTGGATTTCAGCGGCGGCACCGGAACACTGAATTTGTCCACGGTCTGCCGCTGGAGAGTTTTCATGAGCTCCGATCAAACTTCAAAAATAACAATTGCTGTGGATGATTTTATGATTACAAATGCTACTTCAAATACCGCGGAGTCCACGCAGACTCCGGCGCACCTCGTGGTCGACCCGTACGACAAGACGCGCGCGTACGTCGTGAATATTGACGTGACGGCGACTCCGTATTCGGCAGATAAGACCGGCAAGACGGACGTCACCAAAATCATCAATCAGGCGCTGAGCGATTGCAGTCAGAAGTACGGCGGCGGCGTGGTATACCTCCCGAGCGGGGAATATCAGATCTCCTCGTCGCTGATCGTTCCGTCGGGCGTCACCCTGCTTGGCGATGCTTGCCCGGCAGATCAGATCAAAAAGGGAAATTCCGGCACGACTCTGCTTGTCAAAACATCGGGAGCCGCACTGCGGTTGGCGCGCTCCTCCGGTATCAACGGGCTGACGGTCTATTACCCCGATCAGTCTGCGAGCAACCCGAAGATCTGCGATTATTCCATCGTTTGCGAGTCGGCGAACACGATCCGCAACGTCACGTTGGTCAACAGCTATTTCGGACTTTCCGTCATGGGAGCGCATGGTGTGATCACAGTGGACGGTCTGCGCGGCACCGTTCTGTATCGCGGATTGGCGATTGCATATGGCGCGGAGATCGACGTGATCGAGCACGTGGAGTTTACCCCGGCATACTGGTCTGCTTACGACAGTAGCGTAGACAGCGCGGCTGTCCGCAGCTGGATGAACGAAAGAAGCGACGCGGGCTTGTACTCCTGGGGATGCGAGGGCACGATGGCGTCGGACGTGACGTTTGACGGCTTCCGCTACGGCTTCTGTTTCGATAAGACCCAGCGCCAGGACGGCGCGGAGACCTACGGACAGTTCTACAATGTCCGCGTCACCGATGCCGAAATCGCGGTTTACGTAAAGAACAGCTACTGGGATTTGGGCGACCAGTTCGCCGACTCGGTGCTGGAGGGCAAGAAATACGCAGTTCAGAACCTTTCGATGTACGTGGTCAAGCTGACTGCATGCACGCTTCGGGGCGAGGTCAGCGGCAAGGTGGAAACGGGAACCCCCGCAGAGGATTTCCTGCGCCCGGACAGCGAGGTGTCTTTCCGTTATCCGACCGTCCAGAAAATTTTCAATGTCATGGACTATGGCGCGCGCACGGACGGCAAAACCGATGACACTGACGCGATCCAGAAGGCGCTTGACGCGGCGAAGGCAGCCGGTGGCGGATATGTTTACCTGCCGAGCGGTCAGTACCTGATCGGCAAAACGCTTACTGTGTATGAAAACACTTATCTTGTCGGCGCGAACCTTTCCGCCTCGCAGGATGAGGCAAGCTCCTCCGCGTTCGGAACGACGCTCCTGGTGACGTACGGAAAAGGCGCGGGCGCCGACGCTACGGCGGCGATTACGCTGAGCGGGGACGGCGCAGGTATCGGGGATATTCGCCTTGTTTATATCAACAACGGTCTGCGCGCCGTCGGTGACACGAGCTTTGACGAGTACGCGCCCGCGATCGCCATGACTGCCACCGGAAACTACGTGAAAAACATCGCATGCTACGGCGTGTGCCGCGGCGTCGTGGTGAAGAAGGCAAAGGACGTCACGATCTACCGCCTGTGCGGTGCGTTCTATCAGAATGCCGTGACCATTGAGGACAGCGAAAACGTGACGCTGGACGCGCTTCTTTCCAACGTCGGCGGACAGCTGATGAAAAACTACGCCTCGTTCTGCCCGGTCTGGGTCAACGATACTACTACGCTGTTGGCGCTGTCCCGTGCCAACGAGACCTACCTGATCGTCAGAAATTCCAAGGATGTGAATATCCTCAACACATTCGCGTACCAGCCGAAAACCTACCTGGCATCCACAAATAGCACGGTGAGGTTCTACAACGCGTATTCCAGCCGTATGGGAAGCACAAACTATATGTTCATTCTCTCCGGCGGCGCGCTCCACGGTATGAACGTCTATATTAAGGACGCGCATTTCTTCTCGCTTTCGAACAAGGCACAGCTTCGCGTCTACAACCTCAAGGGACAGATTCTCCCCGACGGGGAATCGGAGGCTGACCGTACCCGCAACTGACGGTCTTCTTCCCGAAAACTGAATGAAAAAGCACCCCCGAGAGCCGTTTGGGACTCAAGGGGGCGCTTTTTGACGCTTGACGGTTCTCTTAAAATTGTCGAACGGAGACCTGGCGCAGGCATGCTTTTGATAAATTCGGGCATACTGAGAAAAAAGCGTCGGGAGGAGAAATATCATGCCGAAAAGAGAAGTTCCGGTCGCCGGGGCAAGGAAACGAAAGGTGATGCACGTTCTGACGGACACCAACATCGGCGGCGCGGGAACCTTGCTGTATAATACCATCGCCTGTGGCGATCGTGAAAAATTCTCCTGGGTCGTCGTCTTGCCGCGCGGAAGCCGCCTGACTGAGCGACTTCATAACCTGCCGTGCCGCGTGATTGAAATATCCGGCGGGCGGGATCGGTCGTCGGACGTCGGTTCCTTTTTTGAGTATTGCCGCGTGATTCGACAGGAGGAGCCGGATATTCTTCATACTCATGCGGCGCTCACGGCGCGCCTGGCAGGGCGCGCCTGCGGCGTACCGGTCTGCGTGCAAACAAGGCATTGCGTCTTTCCGCTGAAGCCTTATCAGAAAAATCCCGTTTTCCGCGCGGCGTTCCGTACGGGAACGCACCTTTTGTCCGACGGCGTGGTCGCGGTCGCGGAGGCGGCACGGGAAAATCTTGCCGCGCTCGGCTTGCCTCGGGAGGATGTGCGGGTCATCGTCAACGGTGTGCTTCCGGTACGGGAGTGTCCGGAGGAGGAACTCACCGCGGTGAGAGAGCGCCGGGGCATTGAGCCCGGGGATTTTGTTGTGGGGATGTCGGCACGGCTGGAGGAATATAAGGGGCAACTGACTGTCCTCGAAGCCGCCGCCCAATGCCTGCGGCAGGCGGAGAACTTTCGTTTTATCTTCCTCGGGGACGGAAGCTGTCGGGAAAGGTATGAGCGGCGGGCAAGGGAACTGCAAATCGAAAATCGGGTGATTTTCACGGGATTTGTCGCGGACCCCGCGCCGTATTATACCCTTATGGATGTCAATGTCAATGCGTCCTCCGGCACGGAAACCTCCAGCCTGGCGCTTTCGGAGGGCATGAGCGTCGGCGTCCCGTGCGTCGCCTCCGCGTACGGCGGGAACCCCAAAATGGTGCGCGACGGTGTGAATGGACTGCTCTTTCCTACCGGGGACGCGGACGCATTGGCGGAGGCTCTGCTTCGTCTGCATGGAGATGAAGCATTTCGCCGGAAGTTGTCTGAGGGTGCCCGTGCGTGGTATCAGGAGCGCTTGACAGCACCCGCGATGGTGCGGCAGTTGGAGGCATTTTATTTGGATCAACTGGAGGCAAAGGCTCACCCGCGAGGGGGAGGGCGGGTTCTTCCGCACGAGAACTGAGAGGAGTATGCGGGCGCTGGCGAGGGCGTGGAATTGTGGAATGTGGAGTGTGGAGCGCTGTGCACGGAATGTCGAGCACCGAGTGCCGGGTATTGAGCGGCAAATCCCCCCGGAAGAGCATCCCCCCCGCTACTGCAAACCGCCAAAATTCCACTATTAGGATCTTTTTTCAACTCGCGGTTGAATATGGCATCGTGGTATCCTCTGACTTCTGTTTTTCGCGCTGATGAAATCGGGGCGTGGGATCAACGCCGGCGTGAAAATCAGCGTGTCCGCTTTGACGGGCGCAGAAAGTATAAAACGTTTACGGGAGCATTTGTTGATAAATTTCATTTTTTGCCACGCCGCGGTCATGGGCAACTGCCTTGATCGCGTCGTTCTTTTTCATGCCCTGCGCGATGTAGTGAGCAACGTGTTCGGCAACGTTCAGCCCTGCCCAGAACGGCGGAAGCTCCGCTGAGCCTCGCCCACCTTCAATGACAAGAACGTATTCGCCGCGCGGTTCGGCGCTCTCGTAAAGCGCCACAGCGCCACCAAGCGTCGTGCGGATGATCTCCTCATTTCGTTTGGTTAATTCGCGGCAAAGGGAGATGCGGCGATCTCCGCCCATCTGTGCGCAAAGGTCGGATAGCGTCCGGCGCAGTTTGTGCGGCGCCTCGTGCAGGAGGACGGTGCGCTCCTCGCGTCCGAGCGCTTCCAGGCGGGCGCGGCGTTCCGCCTTGTCAACGGGGAGAAATCCGTCAAAGCAGAAGCGTCCGGTCGGCAAGCCGGAGAGCATCAGCGCGTCAATGCCGGCGCAAGGACCGGGAATCCCCGTGACTGGGATGCCGTATTGTGCGCACAGCGCCACCAGATCCTCGCCCGGGTCGGAAATGGCGGGGGTGCCGGCGTCGGTCACAAGCGCGCAGGACTCGCCCCCCTGCAACCGCTTTACGATCTGCTCGCCCCGCTCCCGCTTGTTGTGCTCAAAGTAGGAAAGCATCGGTTTGGATATGCCGAGATAGGACAAAAGCCGCCCGGAGTTCCGCGTGTCCTCCGCGGCGATGAAGTCCACCTCGGACAAGACCTTGACCGCGCGAAAGGTCAGGTCGGCAAGGTTGCCGATCGGGGTGGCGACAAGATACAGCGTTCCCCCGATAACACGGTTTTTCTCCGTGTCCTCCATGCGCGCTGTGCTCTCCGCGCTCTCCGGGGAGAGGGTGGGGAGGGATTGTGCGGGGCGGGGAACGTTCGGTGCAAGCTCTGACATAGTATATCCTTTCGTGTCTTTTCGTGTCTTTGAAGTGGCATCGGGCGTCGCGTCAACGTGTCAATGTGTGAACGTATTATCGTGCCATTGTGTCATTACGGAGTGCGTGAGGACGGTCGGGCGTCGGCACATGCGGACGCCCGTCGGCATATGATGGTAAAAAACGCGGAGGTTTTTGACAGTGGCAATCAAGGTTTATATCGATCAGGGGCATAACCCGCAAAATCCCAACGCGGGCGCAGAGGGAAACGGCGTACGGGAGCAGGACATCGTGTATCGCATCGGCGTTCTTCTGCGGGACATTCTGCTTGCAAATGGAAATTTCGAGGTTCGTCTGTCGCGCCCGACACCGACGACCCAACTCGGCACCAGCAATGCCACCAGCCTTGCCGCGCGCGTCAACGGAGCAAATGCGTGGGGGGCAGACATGTTTATCAGCCTACACACCAATGCCTCGGATAACAGCGCGGTCAGCGGCATCGAGGCATATGCATATTCCCGTCCGTCCGCGGCGTTTACGCTCGGCGAAAATATTCTTCGCGCCCTGCAGGAGAATACGGGACTGCCCAACCGTGGCATGAAGGTTCGTACCAACCTCTACGTTCTGCGCCGGACGCAAATGCCCGCCGTGCTCGTGGAGCTGGGATTCATCACCAACCCCGGGGACGCCGCTCTGATGAGCCGGAACCCGGGATTGTTCGCCAGCGGAATCTATCGCGGAATTCTCAATACTCTGAATCTGTCGTGATGGCAAGCCGGGCGGATTCTCCCAGCATTGCGAGCAGTCCCGCCTCGTCGATGACGGGAACGCCGAGCGATTGCGCTTTGGTCAGCTTGCTTCCCGCCGCGTCTCCGGCGACAACATAATCGGTCTTTTTGGAAACGGAGGAAGTCACCTTTCCACCGTGCTGTTCGATCTGCTCCTTTGCCTGATCGCGCGTAAGCGTGGGGAGCGTGCCCGTCAGAACAAAGGTCAGACCGGCAAGCTCCTCGGAGGAGGGCGCGGCGGTGGTGCTCGTCAGCACACCGGCATCCTTCAGACGCCCGCACAGGGCAATGTTCTGCGGGTGGGAGAAAAAGTTGACAACGCAGTCCGCGGTAATCTGCCCGAAATCGTCGATGGTGCAAAGCTCTTCCACCGTCGCGATCTCGCAGGCGTCAAGCGTCCCGAAACGCTTTGCCAGCGCTGTCGCGGCGACCGCGCCGACATTGCGGATGCCAAGCGCGTAAATCAGACGCTCCAGACCCGCCGATTTCGACGCTTCGATCGAGCGGATCAGGTTCTGCGCGGATTTTTTGCCCATCCGGTCAAGCTCCTCCAACTGCTCCGCGCGCAGATGGTAAAGATCGGCGGCGTCGCGGATCAGCCCCTCTCGCAAAAGCATGTCGATGATCTGCGGTCCCAGTCCGTCGATGTTCATGGCATCCTTGGAGACGAAATGCTCCAGAGAGCGGGCAAGCTGGGCGGGGCAGGCGCTGTTGGTGCAACGAATGGCGGCACCCTCGTCCTCGTCCCGCATGACCGGCTCGCCGCAGGAGGGGCAACGCTCCGGCATATAAAACGGCTGTTCCGAACCGTCGCGCTTTTCCGGATGTGCGCAGACGACCTCGGGGATGATGTCTCCCGCCTTTTGCACCGTCACCGTGTCGCCGATCATGATGTCGCGCTCCCGGATGAAGTCAATGTTGTGGAGCGTCGCCTTGGAAACGGTCGTTCCCGCAAGACGGACGGGGGCAAGCTGGGCGGTTGGGGTCAGAACGCCGGTTCGCCCGACCGCGACGCTGATGTCGATCAGCTTGGTCTGCTTTTGCTCCGGCGGGAATTTGTAGGCAACCGCCCATTTGGGCGTGTTGGTGCCCTCGCCGAGCAAACGCCGGGTGGCGAGGTCGTCGATTTTGATGACCACCCCGTCAATGTCGTAGGCGAGCGTCTCACGCATCCTGCCAAGTTCTTCAATATGTCGGATAATCTTGTCCGGCGTGTCGGCGGTGATGCGTTCCTCCAACGTGTGAAAGCCCAGCTCGTGCAGGCGGTTCAGCGTTTCGGTGTGCGACACGGGGGAATGCCCGTCCGCATACAGGTCACCCTCCTGAAAATTGAAAATAAAGATGTCGAGCGCACGCTGGGCGGTGATCTTCGGGTCCAGCTGTCGGAGCGAGCCGGCGGCGGCGTTGCGGGGATTGGCAAAAAGCGACTGCCCGGACGCCTCGCGCGTGGCATTGAGGCGCTCAAAGGTGCCCCGCGGCATGTAGACCTCGCCGCGGACGGTCAGATTGAGCGGTTCCGGCAACGTGAGTGGGACAGAAAAGATGGTTTTGATGTTTTGCGTTACATCCTCACCGGTGACGCCATCCCCCCGCGTCGCCCCACGTACTAGGACGCCGCTCTCGTAGCGGAGTGCCACAGACAAGCCGTCAATCTTCGGCTCCACGGAATACAGCGGCGTCGCAGGGGGCTCGGTGTCTGTGAGCGTCTGCGAGACGTGTGAGAGAAAATCCGTGAGCTCACCGTAGGAAAACACATCGGAGAGGGAATCCATAGGAACGGTGTGTGTGACCTTTTCGAACTTGTCCAGCGGGGTTCCGCCGACGCGGTGGGACGGGGAGGACGGGTCATCCAGCTCGGGATGCTCCGCCTCCAGACGAAGTAGCTCCGCGTACATGCGGTCGTATTCAAAATCGGAAATCTCCGGGTCGTCGTCCACATAATAGCGTTTGGCGTGATAAAGCAAATGGGCGCGTAATTTTTTCAGTGTTTTTTCTACAGGCTCCTCATTCAGAGGACCTTTTTTTTGATCCGTCATTGACGACACTCCTCTCGGGGTTTTATCATTATATTTTACCAATTTTTCAGCCCGTTGTCAATCATACGGGCTTTTTTTCTCCCGAAAAGAAAAAGTTTTTTCTGTTGCAATTTTACGGCGGTTGTGTATACACGACCAAAGCTCAATAAAACAGCGAGGGACCGTCGCATTTACGCGACAGTCCCTGTATTTATTGTTTTGAAATCAAAACTTCACATTTCTTCAATATGATAAATGTAATCCAGCGTGGCGAGCGCCTCAATGATCTCGCGGTGGGTCTTGTACTTTTTCAGTTCCTGACTGCGGATGCTGATGGATACGGAGTAAACACTCAATCCCGAGCCGGCATAGGCGGGGTTAAGTTCAATGTCGTCGATTGTCATACCAAGCTCGCGGATGGTCGTGACAAAGCTCTGTAAATGGCAGGCGTTCTTCAGCTCCAGGTGGACCTCAAAATGGTTGGAGCGATCCTTGAGGTATTTCTCAAAGGGAGGAAGCAGCGACAGACTGCACATATAGGCAACGAACGCGATGATCGTTACGACATAAAGCGACGCGCCGATGGTAACGCCGAGAATACCGCATGCCCACAGACCGAAGGAGGTGGTCAGCCCCTTGATCTGACCGCGGGAGCTGAACAGCGTGGAATTGACGCTGATGATGGCGACACCGACGATCGCTGCAGCGGTGATCCAGAAGCCGGACGTCGCGCAGGTCAGGCGCAGATAAATATCGACCATAGCGGAGACCGTGGACGCGAGCGAAACGAAGATGAAGGTGCGAAGTCCCGCGGCGTGGCGTTTGCTGGAGCGCTCACAGCCGATAAACGCCGCGAGCAGAACCGAAAGGGCAATGCGGATGAGAATGCTTTGCCATGTCAGCTGATCTGCCCCCGCGGAGCACAGCTTGGCAATAGGATCGGTAAAATTCATAAATAACCTCCTGCCGAACATGCGGCTGTTGATTTTGCGCGTACTCAGCGGCGATTTCTCATTCCGAGCCGCTGACGTAACGCGCCGATGCTGTTCTGCGACTGCTCATCCGCCGCCTCGGTGAATGCCTGCTCGTTGTCCTCGGGTGAGGGGACGATCGGGGCGGGGAGTGATTCCTGTATGGTCCGGATGCGCTCGATCAGCTTTTCTACCTCGGTCTTCGGAGCGCCCGTTTCGGGGTTGACCTCCTCAACGTTGACCAGCTCGTCAATGTTGTTGGAATAGGATTTTGAGAGATACAGCGACAGCTTGGCGCACCCCGGACCGATCAATTCGTACAGCACGCTGGATGCGAGAATGACCGTTTGCAGGGCGTTGCCCGTTTCACCGCCGAGCGTACGCGCGCCGAGCGCCGCGAGTCCGATGGCAACTCCCGCCTGCGGAATCAGCGCCAGCCCGAGATAATTCCGGACGGATTTGTCCTTTTTGACCGTGAGACATCCGAGAAACGCGCCGAGATATTTTCCCGCAATACGGATGATAAAGTAAAGAACTCCGACGAGCAGAAGCGAGACGCCGCCCACCGACGCGGAGGTGTCGAACAGCGCGTGCAGGTCAAAGCACAGACCGCTTCGGACGAAGAAGAGCAAAAGAATCGGGGGACTGAAGTAGTTGAGCTGCTTGAAGAGCTTGTCGTCGTCGGTGACATTGATGTAAACGGTGCCCATGGACATGCACCCGAGGAGCGGGGAAACATTGAACAGTGCGCAGATTCCGCAGAATGCCATCAGGGTGGCGATGCTGATAATCAAACGGTTGTCATTGGAGCGCTTTTTCGGCATCAGGAGCTTCAGAAGGAAACCGAACGCGCCGCCGAGCGCAAAAACACCGAGATTGGCGAGGATCGGCTTCAGAATTGTCCAGAGCTCGAAGTGGGCACTGCCGCTTGAAATCGAGGCGGTCGCGATCGAGATGGCGATGCTGTACGCGACGAGCCCAACGATGTCGTCCAGCGCCACGACCTGCAACAGCGTGTTGACAAAGTCCCCGCGCGCCCCGGTCTGGCGAATGGTCATGAGGGTGGAGGCGGGAGCGGTTGCTGCGGCGAGCGCCGCCAAGACGATGGAAAAGGCGAGATTCAGACCGAGAACGGTGTATGTAAGAACAAAGACGAACAGGGAAGCCACCAGGGATTCAAAAAGCGTGATGACAATGACCTTGACGCCGCTGCTCTTGAGAACGGACAGCCGGAAAAATTCTCCGGTGTTGAAGGCAATGAACGCCAGGGCGATATCCGCGATGAACTCCGTGCCGGAGATGACCTCCGACGCAACCAGGTCCAGACAGTACGGACCGATCAGGATTCCGGTGACAATGTACGCGGTGACGTTGGGGAGTCGGAGCTTTTTGGTGATACGCGTCATAGCAAACCCCAGAAACAGCATGAACGCGATGGAAATAATGATGACCGCGACGGGGGAAGTTTCGCGGAGCTTCCGGTAAATTTCGGACAAAATTCACCCCTCCTCTTGATTTTCTGCTTAAGATATGATACACTGAAAGCAGGATAAATGCAAATTATATTTTTTTGACCTATAATTCATAATATGAATGGAGGAGCCATGTTAGATCCCCGATACGATACGGTTCTCGCCGTAGCAGAAAAGAAAAATTTCACCCGCGCCGCCGAGGCGCTCTCGCTGACCCAGCCGGCTGTGAGCCATCACATCACCCAACTGGAGCAGGAGCTGGGCGTAAAGCTCTTTATCCGGTGTAAAAATGAAATTCGCCTGACACCGCAAGGGGAAATCGTTGTAAAATACGCAAAGCGTTTTCACGCGATGTCCGAAAAAATGTACACGGAAATTTCCAACGCCGAGCGGCGTCTGACCAATCTGCGGATTGGTATTACACATACCTCCGAGAGCAATACCATCACCGAGGTTTTGGCAAAATACAGTAGCCAGAACAGCGGAATAGGCATAACAATTATTACGGATACAATAAAAAATCTTTATGAAAAGCTGGAGAATTACGAGATCGATATGGCGATCGTGGATGGTCGCCCGCAGGGAGACCGCTTTTGCTCCATCATGCTGGACACGGATTATCTGGTTTGCGTGATCGCAAACGAAAATCCGCTTTCCCGCCGCCATTTGGTGACTTTGAACGATCTGAAACGGGAGAGAATGATTCTGCGTCTGCCGGAGTCCGCAACCCGAATTTTGTTTGAATCCACGCTGGAGAGCATTAACGAATCCATTTCAGATTTCAATATTATCATGGAGATCGACAATATCGCCACCATCAAGGATCTCGTGCGTAAGGACTTGGGCATATCCATCCTGGCGAGGAGCGCCTGTATGGACGAGGTTCGTAAGGGGAAACTGACCATCCTGCCGATCGAAAACCTCTCCATGGTGCGTCAGACCAACCTCGTATATAACAAGGATTTTGAGCATATCCAGCTCCTCCAGGACATTGCCGGGGCGTATCGCGCGTACGCGGGGAATAATTGAGCGCGGCGGTTCCGGAATAGAACAGAGGGGCGACGCGCCCGGCACGCCACCCCAAAATAACGTCCGATGAATGGCTGGCTTGCCGTCGCTTCCATTTGCGCGATTTTCAAACCCGCAAGGCAAAACACGACAGACTTCTCCAAAATAAAAGATTGCCGATGGGATCGGCGTTTTTTGGGGGACCGGCGCGATTGCGTCGGTCCCCCTTTGCTTGGATTGAATATCAATCGGGAATTTTGCTGTAGTAATTAAGCGTTGTCGGATACCTCGTCTGTCGTCGCGGGAGCGGATTCCCCGGAGACCGCCGCGGGAGCAACCTGCGTGCGCGTCGCGGCAACCTTGCCCGCCATCAGACCGGAGAGAAGCGCATTCAGGTCGATGCCGGTGGACTCTTTCATTCCGTCGATGACCTGACCTGCGGTGGTCATGACATCCTTGACAACCTTGGTCGCGTTGCCATCGCCGTACATCACGATCTTGTCGGTCTGAGCCAACGGCGCGGCAGCGTTTCTGACGACCTCGGGCAGGGCGTTGAGGTACATCTCAATGACGGAAGCCTCGCCCATCTTGCGCTGAGCCTCGGCTTTCTTTTCGATGGCTTCTGCCTCTGCCAGACCCTTGGCGCGGATACCCTCTGCCTCCTGTTCCATTGCGTAGCGCGTCGCTTCCGCTTCGGCTTTCTTCGCCTCGGCTTCCTTGAGCGCCTCGTACTGACGCGCTTCCGCGTCCTTCTGACGGCGGATCAGGTCAGCCTCTGCCTGCTTTTCCGCCTGATACTTCATAGCGTCTGCCTGCTTGCGGACCTCGGCGTCGAGCTTGCGCTCACGGATGGCAATTTCCTTTTCGGCAAGCTCCGCTTCCTTTTCGCGGCGGGCAATATCGGCATTCGCCTTGGTGATCTCGATGGTCTTTCTCTGATTTTCCTGCTGGATGGAGTAAGCGGCGTCAGCCTCAGCGCGCTTGGTGTCAGCCTTGACTTTCATCTCCGCCTGCTGAACCATCAGAGCGGCGTTCTGCTCGGCGATCTTCTTGTCAGCTTCGACCTTGATGGCGTTGGCTTCTTCCTGCGCGTTTGCCGTGGCGATCGCGATGTCTCTCTGGGCGTTTGCCTTGGCGATCTGCGCGTTCTTGCGGATCTGCTCCACGTTGTCAATACCCATGTTCTCGATCGTTCCGGCGGCGTCCTTGAAGTTCTGAATATTGAAGTTTACGACCTCAATTCCCAGCTTTTCCATGTCGGGAACGACGTTTTCCGTAATCTTCTTGGCAACGCCCTGACGGTCCTGAACCATTTCTTTCAGCCCGACCGAGCCGACGATCTCGCGCATGTTACCCTCCAGAACCTGCGTAACCATGCTGATGAGTTCTGCCTCTCTCATGCCGAGCAGGGCTTCTGCTGCGCGCTTGAGGTGATCGGGATTGGAAGAAATTTTGATGTTTGCAACGCCGTCAACCGAAACGTTGATGAACTCGTTCGTCGGAACCGCCTCGGATGTCTTGACGTCGACCTGCATGACCTTGAGGGACAGTTTGTCCACGCGCTCGAAGAAAGGGATTCTCCAACCCGCCTTACCGATCAGGATACGCTTTTTTCCCAGACCGGAAATGATGTACGCGGTGTCGGGCGGTGCTTTCAGATAGCCGATGACCAGCATCAGAACAACGAAAGCGCCGAGAATGATGGCAATGACTGCGGGGGTCGGGAGACCGTTCATAGATTTTTCCTCCATTAAGTAAATTGGTACATTTATTATACGTTATTTTCGGTGCGATGTCAACAGTTTGGAGAAAATTTACATCGCTGGTTGTCGGCAGGAAAGAGTGGCGCGTTGCAAAGCGCGCTTTCCGCCGAGAGCGGGAGCGGGGGATCGGCTTGAACAATGCTGGGGTGGAATGGCACACATAATCAGTTCCTCCGTGTCAATGTTATTCTTAAGAGAATTGCGTTCAGGCTTGAGCGTCAGCCTCACGTCCTCTCTTGTCTATATTATACAGTCAAATGAATGCATTGTCAAGAGTTTTGAAAATATTTTGCAATTTTGTGAATGTTGCACAAGGCGACAATCCGAAAAGTGTGGAATGTCCCGGGCGGCTTGGTGTTTCCTATTGCTCGTGAGACGGCGGGTCGGGGGTACGCGCCGCGGACGAATCCGCGGATGAAGCATCCAGCGCGCGCAGGAGTGGCAGATATTCCTCCCAGCGGTGCTCGCGGATGGGCATGACGGGGTGGCGGAGATCATCGAAAACGAGGACGAGCGCGGGAGAAATTTTATGGTAACGATCTGTGATATACCATCGAATCAGCTTTCCGTCCCGGATCAACCGCTTGGCAGTGGCGTGATAATTGTAATAGGACATACCTTTAGTATCGCTGATCGACACCGAAATATGTGTTGGTTCCGCGCCGAAAGCCGGTGGCGAGGGCAACGGGCAACGCTGACGGCTTTCGCCCGAAATGCCGGAAGAGAAAGGGAAGCGCAACACGGATGATCATACAGAGATACGGAGTGGGCGAGGCGCCCCTCTCAACAGATTTCTTGCACGGATAGAAAACCAAAATTCGACGATCGTTGGGCGTCGGCGGGAAAGAGTGGACTTTTTATATTTTATCGCGGATTCTCTTGACAAATGTTCGATTTTGTACTACAATGGGCGGTGCGTCGCACGATTGTACGATGGGATTTTCGCACATAGATGCTTGCAAATGATATAACCAACGCCCCATTTGCCGTCCGTACCTTGCGGCGGGCGGAGCTTTTGTATATTTGCCACGGAAAATCGTTGCATAGGGCAGGGGGACCGCCGCGCGTGAAGAACGATGCCGATGATATAATCCTTGGAGGATAGAATGCGAATTCAACTGTCAGATCATTTTTCCTACGGTAAGTTGATGAAGTTTACACTACCATCCATCGCCATGATGATTTTTACCTCAATCTACGGCGTGGTGGATGGCTTTTTTGTTTCCAATTTTGCAGGAAAAGCTCCTTTTGCGGCGGTGAACCTGATTTTTCCGGTGCTGATGCTTATGGGAACCGTTGGGTTTATGTTCGGCACGGGCGGTACGGCGCTGGTTGCCAAAACCTACGGTGAAGGAGACCGGGCGCGTGCGAACCGCATTTTCTCCCTACTGGTGTACGTGGCGTTTGTCATCGGCGTGGTGTTGGCGCTTCTCGGGATTTTTCTGGCTCGCCCGATTGCACAGGCGCTCAAGGCAGAGGGCGAATTGCTCGAAAACTGCGTGGTTTACGCGCGAATCATTTTGGCGGCGCTTCCGTTCTACATGCTCCAGGTGATGTTTCAGAGCTTTTTTGTTGCGGCGGAAAAACCGCAACTGGGGCTGTACACAACGATCGCTTCGGGCGCATCTAATATGGTACTTGACGCGGTGCTCGTCATTCTTCTCCCGCACGAGCTGAAGCTTGCCGGCGCCGCGATTGCCACCGCGGTGGCGCAGACGGTGGGGGGAGTCGTGCCGCTCATTTACTTTTTCCGCGAGAACAACAGCGTCCTGCGTCTCGGAAAAACAACGTTTGACGGAAAAGCAATTCTCAAGGCGTGCGCCAATGGGTCGTCCGAGTTCATGAGCAACATCTCCATGAGCCTTGTCGGAATCCTGTACAACCTCCGGCTGATGAAATATGCCGGCGAAAACGGAATCTCCGCCTATGGCGTGATGATGTACGTCAGCATGATTTTCGCCGCGGTCTTTGTCGGATTTTCCATCGGACTGTCTCCGGTTATCGGCTATCACGACGGCGCACAGAACTACCGGGAGCTGAAGAGCCTGCGAAAGAAAAGCCTGACGCTGATTGGAATTTTCGGTGTCACCATGGTGGTTTCGGCAGAGCTTCTTGCCGCCCCCCTTGCCCGGATCTTCGTCGGATATGACGCGGAGCTGTTGGAAATGACCATTTTTGGCTTCCGCATTTTTGCGCTTTCCTTTGGTTTTATGGGGTTCGGTATTTTTGCCTCCGGCTTCTTTACCGCGCTCAACGACGGCTTGACCTCCGCGCTGATCTCCTTTTTGCGCACGCTGCTGTTTCAGAGTGCCGCCATCATGCTGCTCCCGATGATCTGGGAGATCAACGGCATCTGGATTTCCGTCGTGGTCGCCGAGTCCATGTCTCTTGTGCTCGGAACGGTGTTCCTGATTGCCAAACGGAAAAAATATCATTATTGACCTTCCAACTTCCCGCCCGTCGCGGTGCCCGACTGTTCTCTCGGCGTCCATTCGGCTTTTGCCGCTGTGCCCGAACGTGCTGTCGGGCTTTTTTCTGTCCGCCCGTTCGCGCCGAGTATGCCGTGCGGCGGAATATACTGCTACAAGCCTTCCTTCGTCGCGCGGCGACTGCGTGCCATCCAATAGGGCGAGCATCGAAAATGCAAAGGTCAGGTGCGATTTCTCAATTTTTTGCATCTTTTTTACGTCAGCCTATTGACAAAGCAGGAGCCGTCGCTTATAATTACACTAACGACCATTAGTTAGTTGGTGAATATATGAAACAGGAAAACACAAGACAAAAAATTCTGGACACGGCGCTGGCGCTGTTTTCGGAGAAAGGGTACGATTCCGTCAGCGTCGGGGAGATCGCCCGGGCGGTCGGAGTCAGGGCGCCGTCGCTCTATAATCACTATCCGGGCAAGCAGGCGATTTTCGAGGCGATTGTGGAATCTACGGCAAAACAGTATGAGGCGGACACGGGGAAGATCAACATCCATGTGCAAAACGTCGCACAGGATCTTCCCGTTTTTACGGACATCACCGAGGACGCACTTTTTGAAAAGGTGCGGCAGATTTTTGAATACTCTCTCCACAATGAAACCATCCGCAATTTCCGACGCATGATGACCATTGAGCAGTTTCGCTCGCCGGAGTTGGCGGCTCTGTACTCCAGGCGCTATGTGGAGCGCATGATCGACTACCACGCCGGAATCTTCCGTGCGTTGATTGCCGCGGGAGAAATCCGGGGAGGGGAGCCGGACGCTTTGGCGATGATGTACATTGCCCCGGTTCTGACGCTCATCGGCGTCTGCGATCGTCAGCCGGAGAAGGAACCGGAATGTCTTGAAAAACTGAGAAATCATGTCTGCCTTTTCTTTCGTATGGTTCATGGAGACACTTGACAGCGGGGGACAACAAATGAAGAAAACATTGACACAGAAGTTGGGTCTGCTCGGGGTTCCGAGCTTTCTTTCCTACATGGCAGCGGTGATGTTTGCCCCGCTTGCCTATCCCGGCTACAACTGGATGGCGCAGGCAGTCAGCGACCTGAGCGCCGCCAACGCGCCGTCGCTGGCTCTGTGGAACCAGCTCAGCGCCGTTTATAATGCCTGCGAAATCGTTTGCGTTACCGTTGTCTGCATCGGCATCGGGGGGCAGAAAACCAGACTGCTGCGCGTCGGGATCACCCTGTTTGCCGTCATGGAGTGGGTCTCCGCCATTGGGTATCGCATGTTTCCGCTCTCGGACAGCGGCTACGCGGGCGCGTTTCAGGATGTGATGCACATGGTCGTCACGGCAGTGGTGGTACTGCTGTCTATCGCTTCGTTGACTGTCATCATCATTGCCGGGGCAAAAAGCAGAGACTGCCGCTCTTACGGCATCTGCGCCGCGGTCGCTCTGGGAATGATGCTCGTCGGAGCGCTCGGCATGAAGCTGGTTCCCGCCGCATACTTCGGCGTGGTGGAACGGTTCAGCGTATTCGCCGCGACGGGCTTCAATGCGGCGCTGGGAATTCACCTGTTCTGCGCCCCCCAAAAAGAAAAATTCGATAGATAATAAAGGAGAAAATAAAATGTCAGAAAGTAATATCATCATCCGCTCCGAAAAAGAAGCGGATTACCGGAGAACCGAAAACCTGACGCGCGAGGCGTTCTGGAATGTGTATCGACCCGGCTGTATGGAGCACTACGTGCTTCATTGCTACCGAAATGACCCGGCGTTCGTGCCGGAGCTGGACTTCGTGATGGAGCGGGGCGGAGAGCTGATCGGGCAGGTCATCTATGTGCGGTCGGAAATTGATTGCTATGACGGAAGAGGGGTGCCGATCATGACCTTTGGTCCCATCGGCATTGCACCCAAATACAAGCGGCAGGGCTACGGAAAGCGCCTGCTCGATTATTCCATGGAAAAGGCCAAGGAGATGGGGGTGGGCGCGCTTGCCATCACCGGCAATATTCTCTTTTACGGGAAATCCGGCTTTGTGCCGGCAAAAACCAAAGGCATCCGCTATGCCGACGACCCGGAGGCGGATTATTTCCTCATCAAAGAGCTGGCTCCCGGTTTTCTTGACGGCATTTCCGGCACCTACAAGGACCCGGAGGGGTACTTTGTCTGCGAGAAAAATCCGGAGGATTTCGAACGGTTTGAAGCGACCTTCCCGCCCAAGGAGAAGCTCAGATTGCCGGGACAGCTGTTCTGATAAGGGGATTAAAATGAGAAGCAAGATATACCCGCGTCCGCACGACGGGCAGATCGTTTATTTGAAGGACAGTATTACAAAACCGAATATTGAAATCGGTGACTACACGATCTACAACGATTTTGTCCATGATCCGCGGGATTTTGAATACTGATTGTGCCGTTCAGTTTCGCTTTTAACTTTTCCGAAAACTTCTCGATCTGCTGAGGATCAAGGATCTGCCCTTCATAGTAATGCAGGAATTGGCCGTTCCATATTTTTGGCATGTATCGTGCCTACTCTTGTTGACTTCGGTATGCAGGCAATGTATAATAAAATCAGAGGTACTGAGGAGGATATTTAACGATGAAAAGATTTTTGGGAAAGTGCTGCTGATTTTGGTTGGTCTTGCACTGATACTGGCATCGGCGAAAGGATACATTTTAAGTATTGCCGGAACGGAAATTACCGCAGTGATTACAAGTGTTAAAATAGAGCAGGCGAGCCGATCGAACGACAACGACCATGAATACGACTACAATGTAATTGTTTCTTACATCTTTGATGTTGACGGAAAGCAAATATACCGGAAGCTTCAAAGACAGCTATTCCACCTATCTGAAAGCGCAGGAGGCGAAACAGAGGGCTGAAGAAAAAGCCGCCGTCCGCATTAAGTATCTGCGACGGTGCAATCAGCGGAACCTACATTGAAATCGGGGAAAAAGAAGAAGCCGAGCGCAGGACCGAAGAATACGAAGCGGTACGCCGCGAGATCGGACGCCTGATCCGTATTTATCGCGAGGTCACAGTGCGTCATTACGTTCACGGGCAAACGATAGAGCAGATCTCAAAAGAGCTTGGTATTCCGCGCGGAACGGTTTTATCCCGTCTTTCCATAGCAAGAGATCAGATTAAGGAGGGACTCGAGAACATGGAAAAGTATTCACAGAGCAGTTATGAACCCCAAACCGCCTCCATTGGTATATGGGGGAACCCCGGACTTAAAGGCGAACCGTTCTCGCTTATGCGCTCGGATATTGAAGCCAACATCTTGAATCTGGCATATGAAAAACCCGTTTCTGTGCGTGGTATTGCCGATACAATGGGGATGCCCAGTGCATATATTGAACCGATTATTGACTCTTTGATCAAGGGAGAACTGATGGGCAGGACTGCGGGAGGGCTTGTCTATACCCGCTGTTTTGTACAAAAATATGAGAATGCCTTTGGCGATATCCCTGCCCAAGAAAAGCTTGCTGATCAATACGCATCCCGGGTGTGGGAGATCGTTTGGAAGCACATTGAGCCGATGACAAAGCACGACGACTTTGCAGAAATGTCTGACAAACAAAAAGCAACCATGCTTTTGTTTGTGATGAATCAAATGCTAAGTGATATTGTGCATAAAAGCCGTCCCGATTCCGGGCATTCTCCCAAACAGCCCCCCGACCGTCCCGATGCAGGCAGATGGTTGGCAACAGTGACCGTATACGCACACAACCAAACGCGAAATAACCCATACGACGGCTCCGGTCCTGTATACGTCGGGTACAGTGCTGATAATGATGGCAAATTTGATTGCCAGATGTTCGATTGTCAATCGCTTTTCGGGGATGCACATTGGGCATACAATCAGTTCAAATACAAATGTTCCTTGCAAAGCATCTTACGCTTCTACGCATCCTTGCTGCCTTGTGATGTTAAAACCGACAATGAGCTTTTATATGAGCTGATTCCCGAATTTGAAAAGCTTTGTATATTAAAGCGCGGGGCGGACGGCGAGATTAAATTGGATATTCCGGCATTGCCGTTCACCGAAGTGACTGAATATTGGAATCCCGCTTGTGAAGCAATCAAGAAGGAGCTTTTCGATTTACTTTCTGATGATTTACGTGAGCATTGGGCAAAGACTAAGAATTCTGTCCCCAAGCACGTGGATGAAGCAGAATATTTTGTTCACGCAGGAGCGATGAGGGCGTACGCAAAGGCACAGATTCTTGCAATCGTTCATAAAGAGCTTTTGCCTTATCCTGTAGTCGTTGGCAAAACACCGCTGATCTACGTTGCTTACCGGAAGAGGGAAATGTAAATGAAATTTTGGTGTTCAGAGATTATCAATGTTGCACCGATATTTCTGATTTTCTGAAATCGGATTGCCCGGCGGCTGATCTCGCCCCACAATTCGTGCGGCATCTTCTTTATCGCCCATGTAACCGCACCATTATAACCATCCGCGCCTTGCCGCCGCTTCACTTGCTTCCCGCCGGTGCATAGAAAAACCACAGGCTACACCTGTGGTTTTTCTTTTGCGGTATCACTGCAAAACCGATGCGCAGCGCACTTTTTTCAAAATCGAGCCGGGCTGTTTTGTTTTTGGATAGACCTCGCCCTTGGTGAAACAGGAGCTTGCAAGTGGTAGCGACCTTCCGAGTTTGTAGAGACGTGCTGGTAGCGTTCATCCTTCCTCTCCATAAAAGTAAGCAAAACGCTCGGCTGAATAGCGTTTGGCTATGTATGATGTTTGGTCGGACAAACCGGAATTTGTCTATTTGCTTATACTTTGAATATAAATATCCAGTTGTTTCTGGTTTTTAATTACAACTGC
>CAKSNQ010000020.1 GCA_934476315.1 uncultured Eubacteriales bacterium | reverse complement strand
ACAGGCCAAAAGCTCATTTTGAGCTTTTGGCACACCCCTTTGTAAGGTCAGATGCTTTGCCTGAGAAATCTCGCCAGGACGCGGGAGAGGATGGTTCCGACCACGCCGCACAAAGCAACCTCGGCGATGGAATTGAACAGAAAGAGCGTCAGAATGATCTGCCATACCGACATTGCGCCCAGGTTGAGGTTCAGCCCGGCGAGATCGACGTTGCGAAAGAAGAGAAGGAGCGCCGATACAAAGAGAACCGAGTTGAGCAGAGCACTGGAGACCGAGGTGACGATGGAGGCGACCAGCGGGTGCTTTCCATGGGAGTCAACCGCGCGGAAAATCCAGCCGCACAAAAATCCCATGAGGAGGCGGGGAAGGACGCAGACAACGAAAGTCGCAAGCGGGTTAATGGAGAACAGCGCGACGCCGAACGCCGAATACCCGAAGCAGGTGGCGAAGCTCGAGAGACCGAACGTCAGCCCCAAAATCGCGCCGTAGGTGGGACCGAGCAGAATGGCGCCGATAGCAACGGGAATCATCATGATGGTCGGCTCGACCGGACCGAGCTTGGGGTAGCCGAGCGGCGTAAACGTCAGAAGAAGAATCAAAGCGATCAGAACGGCTGTGTAGGTCAGACGGCGAATGGATGTCGTCCGCGCAGTTTTTTTTGCCATAATCAGTTTCCTTTCGTGGTGTGGTTTCGTAGTGGTAGCGGGACGCGGGTCAGCCGACGGACGCAACCAGCACCGTCATGTTCCCGGACAGCGTGACCTCGCCCAAGCCCGCGGGGAGATAGTAACCGTCGGCGCGGCGGACGGGATAGGAGACATCACCCACCTTCAGCATGCCCTCGCCTCCGATGCAGAGAACAAAGGCAAAGGAAGCAGCATCCACCCGGAGCACCTCGTCCGCGGAAACCTCCAGCTTGCGCGTGCAAAAATAGCGGCAATGCGCCAGCGTGGTCGCATCGGCGGCTCCCGCCTCATAACGGATGGCGTCCACCTGCGTCTGCGTGAACGGCATAGTGACATCCAACGCTTTGTCGATGTGAAGCGCGCGGAGCGAGCCGTCCGGCTGGCGGCGGTCGTAGTCGTAAACGCGGTAGGTCAGGTCACAGTTCTGCTGGATTTCCGCAATGAGGATGCCCGCGCCGATGGCGTGAAGCATGCCGGACGGAATAAAATAAGTCTCGCCGGCGTGAACGGGGCAGTGGTGCATGGTTTCCGCCAGCCTGCCCTCACGGACCGCCGCGCGGAACTGATCGGCACTGATGCCGTCGCGCAGACCGTAAATGATCTCGGCGCCCTCGTCCGCCTCGACGATGTACCACATTTCCGTCTTGCCGCGGTCGTGCTCGACCCGCGCCGCATAGTCGTCGTCGGGGTGCACCTGAACCGACAGACGGTCGGTAGCGTCGATCAGCTTGATCAGAAGCGGGAACGTGCCGCCGTCAAAGGCACTCCCGACCGTGTCGCTCCCGTAGGTGTCAATATACTGCCGCATGGTCATCCCGGCGCACGGGCCGTTCTCAATCACGCTCATTTCCTTGTCGCGTACGGTCAGCATCCATGCCTCGCCGACGGTTTCGGTGTCGGCGTGCAGCCCCCAGCCGTCCAGAAGGCGGCGACCGCCCCAGATGGGAGCCTTGGTAATATAGCTCAGCTTCAAAGGATAAAGATGTTCTAACATCGGTCAGATCCCTCCATTTGCTTTGTGTCACAGACTGCTCTCATTATAATAGATATTTTCGTGTTTGTCAATCGTTTTACCGTTGATGGGACACGGTTTTGCGGATATTTGTAAATTGTGCGGAAAATACATTGATTTCCGCGAAAAAATATGGTATGATAAGCGCATGAGTTGCGCCGCTCTGTCGGCGACGGAATGCGAGACGTGAGGAGAAATCATGGGAAGAAGCAAAAAACAGTTGATCCCCTTGTTGATCGCCGTCCTGCTGTTGGCAGGACTGCTTGTGGTGCTTCTTCGGTTTCCACAGACCCTCCCATGGCTTCCCGGTAATGAGCCGTCCGACCCTCCGCACCCCGACAACCCGAGCGCCCCCGCGAACCCTTCCGATCCGGATGACCCGACTGACCCCGCTGACCCGTCAAACCCCGACGATCCGATACCCCCCGACGACCCGTCGCATGGGGACGATCCGCAACCAATCGTGCGCAGGGAGGGGGAGTTCTATACCTATGAGGATATGGAAAGCGACCTCTCTGCTTTGCAGGAAAAATATTCCGCCCACTTTGCATACGAGAGCTTCGGCACCTCGGTGGACGGACGCACACTGTACGTGGCGTACCTCGGTAACCGGAACGCCGGGAAACAGGTCATCATCACCGCCGGCATGCACGCCAGGGAATACGTCAACTGCTATGTCATCATGCAACAGATGGAATATTATTTGTCGGAATACGATACTCTGACGTACCGGGAGGTCGCGTGGAACGAGCTTTTGTCCGACGTCTGCTTTGTCGTCGTCCCGATGTGTAACCCGGACGGCGTCGCCATGGCGCAGGGAGGCGTCGGCGCATTGCACTCGGAGCAACTGCGCGAGAGCGTCCGCGCAATCGCCATCAGGGAAATGAAGGACGAAAACGGAGATGTGGACGCCTACGTGCGCAAATCCTGGAAATCCAACGCACGCGGCGTGGACATCAACCGCAATTTTGACGCACTGTGGAGCGACCACCCGGACGGCGCGGGCAAACCCTCCTCCAAGAATTTCAAGGGGCAGATGGCGGCGTCCGAGCCGGAGACCGCCGCGCTCGTTTCGCTGACAAAGAGTCTGTCCAACCCGGTGTATTCGCTTTGTATCCACCATCGCGGTGAGATCATCTATTGGCGCTGTGATACCCCCGGAACGTATTCCCAGACGGGAAAACTGTTGGAGGAAAACCTCGCGCTTGCCGAGCTGGTGCGCCAGATCACCAAATATCCGCTGGACCCCGACGACCAGTCGGAGCCGTCGTACAGCAACTGGACCATCGTGGAGATGGGAATCCCGACGATCACGGTGGAGACGGGAAGCGTACGGTATACCTATCCGCAGACCTATGCCATGCGCGACGAGGTTTATGACGACCTCTTGAGCGTGTGGGCGGAGGTCGCCTACCGCCTGCGGGGATGAGACTCGGGTGCTATGCGTTTTTTGTCTGCTGTATTGCCGAACGCAAGGACACCCGCCCGGATACGCTTTGGGGCTGAATTTGTCAAATCTGCATGCTATATTGACGAAAGAAATCGCTTTTTTCGGATAAAAAACCGCGAATGGCATGCGTCCGCCGCGCCCGCCCGGAATTTTTTTGCGGAGTTTCGAATAATCAATATAGCAATATATGTCTTAAATATGCCCATTCATGACTTGCACTGAGGGAGAAAATATCCTAAAATATGGTTGAGTGGGCATGAGGCTCCCGGTAGCCGGCTCTGCTTGAAAAGGAGGAATGAAGTATGGCTTTACCCGTTGCTGTCCAGGTTTATTCCGTGCGTGAGGACGCCTCGAAGGACTTCCTTGGCACACTGAAAAAGATCAAAGAGATGGGATATGACGGCGTGGAATTTGCAGGCCTTTACGGTCACATGCCCGAAGAAGTGAAGAAAATGTGTGAGGATGTCGGTCTGACGCCGATTTCCGCGCATGTTCCGTACGTGGATATGGTCGCGGACCCGCGCGGCGTGCTGTTGCAGTACGCGGTGATCGGGTGCCGTTTTGTCGCGGTTCCGTATCTGATGCCGGAGCACCGCCCGGATACCGACGCGTTCCCCGGCGTTGTCAAAAACATCGCAATGCTCGGTAAGATCGCGAAAGAGCTGGGTATGCAGCTTTTGTACCACAACCACGATTTTGAGTTTATGAAGCTGAACGGAAAGTACGCGCTGGAGGTGCTCTACGATACGGTTCCGACAGACCTGCTCCAGTCGGAGCTGGATACCTGCTGGGTGAGCGTCGGCGGCGAGGATCCCGCAAACTACATCCGCAAGTTCAGCGGTCGCGCCCCGGTCGTCCATTTGAAGGATTACTACGGTGAGAAGTCGGACGATATGTACGAGCTGATCGGTATTGAGAGAACCGCTCCCAAGCGCCCGAGCAACTTTGAGTTCCGCCCCGTCGGAAGCGGCGTGCAGGATTTCCCCGGTATTCTGAAGGCGGCCGAGGAAGCCGGCGCGACATGGGTCATCGTCGAGCAGGATGCCCCCTCCATGGGTTTGACCCCGCTGGAGTGCATCAAGAAGAGTCGCGACTACCTGCGCACGCTCGGATATTGAATTTGAGTCCCAATTTCAGAAAAATACATACAGGAGGACACAACTATGGCAACCAAAGACGCAGGACTTGACGCGTTCAAGGTCAACCAGGAAGAAGTCAAAATTGACACCAATCGTAAGCTCCGTGTCGGTATCATCGGTACCGGCTGGATTGCAGGATCGCATATCGGTTCTTATAAGAGAATGCCCGATGTGGAGGTCGTCGCGGGAGCGGACCTGATCCCCGGCAAAGCAGAGGAGTTCTTCAAGAAGCACGGTGTTGAGGGCGTAAAGACAAATTACGCGTCCCACAAGGAAATGCTGGACGACGAGAGCCTGCACCTTGACGCGGTTTCCATCTGCACCTACAACCGCCAGCATGCGGAGCCTGCCATTTACGCGCTGAAGAAGGGCGTCAATGTCATGCTTGAAAAGCCGTTCACGGTCACGTTGGACGAGGCGATCGAGGTTATGAAGGCAGAAAAAGAGAGTGGCAAAGTTCTCTCGATCGGCTTCCAGCCCAGACTGGATCCCAATATGCAGATGATCAAGAAGATCGTCGATTCCGGCGAGCTGGGTAAGATTTACTACATCCAGACCGGTGGCGGACGCCGCCGCGGCATCCCGACGCCGTTCGGCACCTCGTTCATCGAGGAAAAGACGGCAGGTCTGGGCGCGCTGGCAGACATCGGCTGTTATTCGCTGGATATGGTGCTCAACGCCATCGGCTATCCGAAGCCCCTGACGGTCACGGGCTATAAGTCCGATTTCTTTGGCAAGGACCCGAACTACGTCGGCTACTATTCGCACCATGAGTACGCAAGCCTGTTCGGTGTGGACGACTTTGCGGCAGCGTTCATTCGTCTGGAGGGCGGAATCATCCTTGACTTCCGGATCGCATGGGCAATGAATATGGACACTCCCGGAGATACCATCATCCTCGGTACCAAGGGCGGTCTGCGCATCCCCTCGACCGAGTGCTGGAACGGTACGACCGGCGGTCCGATGAAGATTTATCACGAGGTTTGCGGACAGCAGACCGAGACGGTCATCCCCGTCATCAACGACAACGGTCCGTCCCTGTTCGACCGCAAGATCCGCTCCTTCCTGGATGCGATCAAGAACGGCACGAAGGCGCCGGTTCCGACGTCTCAGATCATCTACAACCAGGCAATTCTGGATGGTATCGCGAGATCTGCCAACGCGGGTCACGAGGTTACAATCGAGGTTCCCGAAATCTGAGAATTTTCGCACATATAAAGAGCGCCCGCTCCGCAGTTTTGCGGGGCGGGCGTTTTTGTGAGGCGTGTGCTTTTTGCGGGATGGCGCTTTGTTGCCGGACGCACATCGGGAAGCGGCACGGCGACGCCTGGCCTGTGCGACAACAGGTAACAATATCAAATAAAAAGAGGACGTCCCTAACACCGGGGAACGTCCTTTTTGTGGAGAGAAATTTTTCGCGCAAAATGCGCCCGACATCAGAGAACGACCGAAACCTCGGTTATCCCAAAACGACGGAACAGCGCGATTTCCTCCTGCCCGATCCTCTCGCCGGAAACCGCAATCGGAATGGCGGGCGGGCAACTGATCGTCGGCGCCGCGCAGATTCTTCCGAGCGCGCAGTCCACGGGAATCCGTTCGCTCGGGGCGAAAACCGCGTCCCGCACACGCATGACAACCTCGGGAAGTGCGCGGCAGAGCGGCTCCGGACGCTTCGGCGGCAGGACGTTATCCCCCAGCGCCGCTTCCAGCGCGCTCAACTGCTCCGGCAACGTTCCGACAGATGGCATTATGACAAGATAATCCTCATCGGCGTACTCACACTCCATATTGTCCCGCCGCAGACGCGCGGCAAGCGCTGTTCCGCTCAACCCGACAGGGCAGAGTAGCGTCAGCTTCATCGGCTCCGTGCCGACGACCTGCCAGCCCCTTTTCGCCAACCGTTCTTTGAGCTCGGCGAGCTGTACGCACCGCTCCGCCAGCCTTGCACAGAAATCCTCTGCAAGCGTCCGGTTGCAGGCGTCCAGCGAAGCCAGAATCAGATAGGACGGGCTGGTCGAGCCGAACAGCGACATTGCCTCCTTCACGTGTTCCCGGAATACGGCGGGAGCGCCGCGGCGGATATGAAGATACGCGCCGCCCGTGAGAACCGGGAGGGTTTTGTGCGCGGAGTCACAACACATGTCCGCCCCCTGTGTGATGGCGTGCATGTCTGTCGACAAAAATTTCAGGTAGGCTCCGTGCGCCTGATCAAGCAGAAGCGGCACGCCACGCGCATGGCAGACCTGCGCGATCTCGCGGATCGGAAGCTGTCCGCCGAGGTAGTCCGGGGAGGTCAGATAGACCGCAATCGGCGGTTCTTCGCACGCGTCCAGTGCCTCCCGGACCTGCCGGGCGTCCACGGGGCAGGCGCAGAGGGAAGCGCTCTCCGTGGGCATCAGCCATTGCACGTCGAGATCGGTCAGGGCGGCCGCGTACAGAAACGCCTTGTGCGCGTTGCGCGCCGCGAGAATTTTCGGGCGTGTCTGCCGCCGCGGTTTCTGCACTTGCCCTTCTTGAAAGTCGCCGCGGGGATGGGCATACCGATCATTCAGTGCCGCCAGCCAAATCATGGCGCGGATGCACTGGCTGGAGCCTTCCGTGGAATAGACCGTGCGCTCGGCGCCGAACAGACTCGCGGCGTTGTTCTCGCTCTCCCGGATGATGCCTCCGGGAACCGGGTGGGAAAGGTCGTCGGCACCGGGAATTTCCGTAATGTCCAGCGACTCACAGCCAAGGGCGGGGATACCTTTGTGACCCGGCATGTGGAGACGTACGGCGTCGCGCTTCGCGTAAGCACGAACAAAGTCGAGAATCGGCGTCGTCATCATGACTGCTCACCGCGCGCCGCGTTTTGCGCCGCCTTGATCATGATGGCACACTCAATGCGCTTTTTGAACAGCTCGCACCCGGGCGCATAGACGCCGCGGATGCTACCTGAGGCGTGGAACGCGTTTGCCGCGCACCCGCCGGAGCAGTACAGCTTTGCCCAGCAGTCGGCACATTCCGGGCGCGCATAGGCGTTGCAGGCGCGGAAATCCTCGCGCAAAGCCTCGTTGGTGACACCGTTCCGGATGTCGCCCAGCTTGTAGCTTTGCTCGCCGACAAACTGGTGGCAGGGGTACAGATCGCCCCACGGTGTGACCGCCATGTATTCCGTTCCCGACCCGCACCCGGAAATGCGCTTGTAAATGCAGGGACCCGCGGTCAGATCGATCATGTAGTGGTAAAAGGTAAAGCCCCGCCCCTCGCGCTCCCGCGCAAGCATCTCCCGGGCGAGAATTTCATACTGCTCCTTGACAATTTCAATGTCCTCCGGTGTCAGCGCCATCGGGTCGTCGGGCGCGGCGACAACCGGCTCCATGCTCAGCTCGGTGAAGCCGAGGTCCGCCATGTGAAGAACATCCTTGGTAAAGTCGGGGTTGCGGTGGGTGAAGGTGCCGCGCATGTAGTAACCCTTGCCGCCGCGCGCCGCAACCAGCTTTTGGAATTTCGGGACAATTTTGTCGTAGCTTCCGTTCCCGGCGTAGTCAACGCGGGTGGCGTCGTGGACGGATTTGCGCCCGTCCAGACTCAGAACGACATTGCTCATTTCCTTGTTGCAGAAGTCGATCACCTCGTCGTCAATGAGCATGCCGTTAGTCGTCAGCGTGAAACGGAAGTTTTTGTTGTGCTCTTTTTCCACCTCGCGGGCGTACGCGACGATGCGCTTGACCACGTCCCAGTTCATCAGCGGCTCGCCGCCGAAGAAGTCCACCTCCAGATTGTGCCGCGTGCCCGAGTTTTCGATCAGAAAATCAATAGCGCGTTGCCCGACCTCAAAGCTCATCAGCGCACGTTCACCGTGGTATTTTCCCTGGCTGGCAAAGCAGTAGGAGCAGTTGAGATTGCAGGTGTGCGCCACATGCAGGCAAAGCGCCTTGATGACGTTTCCGGAACGCTCCTTGAAGGTACCCGCCATGTCGCGGTAGCTGTCGGGCGTGAAAAGTTGCCCCGCGGACTCAAGCTCCGCGATGTCGTCGAGGCAATCGTTCAGCTCCGTCTCGGTCACATCAGCGCGCCCGGCGTATTTTTCGAGCATCGCCGTGACCAGCTCCTCGCGGGACTTGTTCTTGTAGTCGGCGATCAGATCATACGCAACGTCATCCACGACGTGAACCGCGCCCGAGCAGGTGTCCAGCACGATATTGTATCCGTTTTGCTTGTATTGATGGACCATTGCAATATCCTCCTTGCGATCAGCTTTCTTGCAGACAGAATTTCTGTGTGCAGACTAAAAAGGGGGCGTTAAAAAATTCATTTTGAATTTTTTAACGCCCCCGACGACGTTGGTCTCGGCGGCACAGCGCCACCGTTTTGCCGATATAAAGGTCGAAAAGTCAAAAATACGGGGGCAAAAACGACCAAGATCGCACAAAATGCCGGAACTCCGTCCAACATTTTTGAGGGGCTGTTAAAAAGCATCAGGTTTTTAACAGCCCCTTTTTCCTTTGTCTCAGTTGTTCTTTGCGGAAGCGTCCTTGTTCTCGCAGGACTGGTTCGCTACGCCGCAACTGGTCTTGCAAGCGGACTGGCAGGAGGTCTGGCACTCGCCGCACCCGCCGTTGACAGCGCTCTTGCACAGATTTCTCGTCTTGAGAGTTGCAATTCTTTTCATTACCGTAAATCTCCATTTCTCTGCATATGAAATTACACGGATTATTCTACCACAACATTCCGGGAATGTCAAGCCCCCCGTCGCATTTTTCGACGTCGGCGGCGGTTACTTTTTTGTCGGCGGGCAGACGAAGGGCGACAGGGCGGGAAAAAGCACTGCGCCGCGCGTTCAGAGCCGCTCCTTTGCGTGAATCAGCCGCACAATCTGCTCGTGGAGCGGCGTCGGAACGCCGTATTTCTTACCCAGACGCACCACGGCGCCGTTGATGAAGTCCACCTCGGTGCGCCGCTTGTTCAGAATGTCCTGATACATGGACGCCTTGCCCGTGGACAGAACCTCGGCGGTCCGGATCAGATTGACATACAGCTCCTCCGCGTCGAACGCCTCGCCGTCCGCCGCCGCAACCGCGGTCGCCTCGACGAGCAGATCGTGCGCGACCTCGCGGAGGAACGGATTTTCGGCAAGCGCCCCGATCGTCGTGCCGAGCAGGGCGGTGAGAGGGTTGATTGTCATGTTGACGAACAGCTTTTCCCACAGCAGGCGGCGAACATTGTCGCATACCTCGCTCTCCACACCGCACGCCGCAAACGCCTCGGCTACCCCCTCCGCCATGGCGCGGTTGTGCGCCGGGGAGCCGATGTGCGTCACGCCCGCGCCGGAATGATAAATCTCACCGGGGGCGGTGCAAACACAGTTGTGCTTGGTCGTTCCGAGCAGAATTCCGTCGCGCGGGACGAATTTTTCCATGATTTCTTCGTTTCCCATGCCGTTCTGCAATGACAGCAGGATGGTGTGTTTGCCGATCAGCCCGCGATTTCCCGCGAGCGCCGATTCGCTTACAGTGTCCTTGACGAACAGAATCACAAGATCAAAGCGTTCCGTGTCGTCGCTGTCGCACCGTGCGTGAACACGGAAGACGCGCTCACTTCCGTCTGCCTCGTGGCAAAGGATGCCGTGCGTGTTGATCGCTCCCACGACCTCGCGGCTGATATCAAAAAGCGTGACGGCGTGTTTTTCCGAGAGCATGCAGGCGTAAAGGCAGCCCATAGCTCCCGCGCCGATAATGGCTGTTTTCATGGTGAAATCCTCCTTTTTTTGCAGTGCAGGCGCGTCAGCAGATATGCATGAGCCATCCTTGCGGCGCGGGAATGTCGCCGCGCTGAATCTCAAGGAGCGTGCTGCGCAGTTTGTCCATCACCGCATGGGAAGCAAAGTGGCATTCCGTTCCGTGATCGTCGATCGTCCCGACGGGCGAGATGACTGCCGCTGTCCCGCACAGCCCGCACTCAACGAACGCACCGCTCTTCACCTCGTCCAGAGAAATCTTGCGTTCGGTCGCCTTCATGCCCAAATAATGCTCGGCGACATAAAGTAGCGAACGTCGGGTGATGGAGGGCAGGATGGTGTCCGACTTGGGCGTGACCAGCTCACCGTCCGCCGTGACAAACAGTACGTTGGCGCCGCCTGTCTCCTCAACGTAGGTGCGCGTCGCGGAGTCGAGGTACAGGTTCTCGTCGTAGCCCTTCTCGTGCGCGTCGGCGATCGCGTACAGACTCATGGCGTAGTTAAGCCCCGCCTTGATGTGCCCGGTTCCGTGGGGCGCCGCGCGGTCAAAATCACTGATGCGGATGCGGAGCGGGCGCACACCGCCGGCAAAATACGAGCCGACCGGCGTGGCGAAAAGCCGGAACTGAAACTCGGTGGCGGGCTTGACGCCGATGACAGGGTTGGTGCCGAAAATGTACGGTCGGAGGTACAGCGAGCCGCCGCTTTCGTGGTCGGGAATCCAGTCGCGGTTGGCTTCCGCGACCAGACGGACCGCCTCCTCAAACATACCGTCGGGCAAGGGAGGGATCATCATGCGGATGCAGGAATCGTGCAGGCGCTGTGCGTTCAGATCGGGGCGGAAGCTGACGATGTGCCCGTCCGCCGTGCGGTATGCTTTCAGTCCCTCAAAGCACGTCTGAGCGTACTGCAACACGCAGGCGGATTCGTTGAGCACAATGTCGGCGTCCTCGGTCAACCCGCCCGCCTGCCACACACCGTCGCGGTAGAGCGCGACGTAGCGTTTGACCGTTTTGTGATAGGCAAAGCCCTTGACAGTTCCTTTTTCCATGGATGATTCCTCCCTTGAAACCCACTTGAAGTTGAATTGAAAACAAAAAAGGCGTCTTCGAGCGTTTGCTCAAAGACACCATTGCCTCTAATGTAGCCCATTATACACCTTTTTCGGCGCTTGTCAAGTCTTTTTTTGAAAATCGCGGGATTTTTTCCGCACGAGCGCCACCATAGTGTTGACAAGGCGGTTTCCCACAGGTATAATAGACACGACAAATCCCGCGCGGTAGCGCCGTGCTGGGACTGACGACGGAGGGAATTTATGGAAACGGTCATTACCATTTCACATCTGAACAAAACGTTCGGGGACATCCGGGCGGTCAACGACCTGTCCTTTGAGGTCCGCCGCGGGGAGCTGTTTGCGTTTCTCGGCGTCAACGGCGCGGGAAAATCGACGACTATCTCCATCCTTTGCGGGCAACTGGCAAAGGACAGCGGCGAGGTGACGGTCTGCGGGGAGAATATCGACCATGCCGCGGCGCACTTTGCCCGGAAGCTGGGAGTGGTCTTTCAAAGCTCGGTGCTCGACCGCCCACTGACGGTGAGGGAGAACCTGCAAAGCCGCGCGGCGCTTTATGGCATTAAGGGCGAAAATTTCCGCCGACGACTCAAGGAACTGTCCGAGTTGCTCGACCTGGAGCCGCTTTTGAACCGCACTGTCGGCAAACTGTCGGGCGGTCAGCGCCGCCGCATCGATGTCGCGCGTGCGCTTTTGCATCGACCGGAAATTCTCATTCTGGACGAGCCGACCACGGGACTGGACCCGCAGACCCGACAGATGATGTGGGACGTCATCTCCGATCTGCGGCGGCGGGAACACCTTACGGTCTTTCTGACCACACACTATATGGAGGAGGCGGCGGACGCGGACTATGTTATCATTCTTGACCATGGGAAAATCGCCGCGGAGGGTACCCCACTCACGCTGAAAAATACGTATACCGGCGACTTTATCACGCTGTACGGCGCGGATGAAGCGCAGGTCGGGGCGCTGGGGCTGCTGTACGAGACCTTGCGCGGCGCTGTTCGCGTCGCTGTTCCCGATACAGCGGCGGCAACCGCGCTCATCGTCGCGCATCCTGAGCTGTTTTGCGACTATGAGGTGACAAAGGGCAAGATGGACGACGTGTTCCTCGCCGTGACGGGTAAAACGCTCCATGGCATGGACGACGACGCGGCGGGTCCGAACGACAAAAAGGACATGACAGACAGAAAGGCGGCAAACGTATGATGACGGGACTCGGAAATCTGACCGGTCGGAACATCCGACTTTTTTTCAAGGATAAGGGCATGTTTTTCTCCTCGCTGATCACACCGATCATCCTCCTGGTGCTCTACGCGACCTTCCTCGCGGAAATCTACCGGGACAGCTTCGCCTCGGCACTGCCGGCGGGCGTCACGGTGGATGACGCGCTGATCAGTGCCACAGTCGGCGGACAGCTCATCTCCTCGTTGCTGGCAGTGTGCTGTGTGACGGTGGCGTTCTGCTCCAATCTTCTGATGATCGGGGATAAAACGAGCGGAGCGATCCGTGATTTGACCGTGACGCCGCTCCACCGTTCAACACTTGCGCTGTCGTACTTTCTCGCCACGGCGCTCTCCACGCTGATTATCACCTGCATCACGCTCGGCGCCTGCCTGCTGTATCTGACGACGCAGGGGTGGTATCTGTCCTTTGCCGATGTCGCGGCGGTCATTCTGGACGTCGTGCTCCTGACCCTGTTCGGTACGGCGCTGTCTTCTTGCGTCAATTTCTTCCTGTCCACCAACGGACAGGCGACGGCGGTCGGCACGATTGTCAGCGCGGGCTACGGCTTCATCTGCGGCGCGTATATGCCGATCTCGCAGTTCTCCGTGGGGCTTCAGCGCGTCCTCTCGTTCCTGCCGGGAACCTATGGAACCAGCCTCATCCGCAACCATATGCTGCTCGGCGTCTACCGTGAAATGGAGCGCATCGGCTTCCCGACGGAGGTCGTGGATGGTATCCGCGATTCCGTTGACTGTAATCTCTATTTTTTCGGAGATAAGGTGTCGCTCACAGTAATGTATATCATTCTTGCCGGGTCGGTGGCTGTGCTGACCGGACTGTATGTTGTTTTCCATGTTATCGCGCGTCGTGCCGTCAACCGGAGCGGCTCCGGGGTCTGAGTGCATTTTTGAGTAGATTTAAGGTTGGCAGTATAGAATAGGTGCAAAGGAGGCGGGAAACGATGAGACTTTTGCTGGCAGAGGACGAACGCGCATTGTCCGACGCGCTTTGTACCATTCTGAAACATAACAACTACGCCGTGGATGCGGTCTATAACGGGCAGGATGCGCTGGATTATCTGGAGAGCGACGTCTATGACGGCGTGATTCTGGACATCATGATGCCGCGCGTGGACGGAATTGCCGTGCTGAGGACCCTGCGTGCCCGCGGATGCCGTGTCCCGGTCCTACTCCTGACCGCCAAATGCGACGTGGACGATAAGGTACAGGGGCTGGACTGCGGCGCGGACGACTACCTGACAAAGCCCTTTGTTACCAAGGAACTGCTTGCCCGTATCCGCGCCATGACGCGGCGACAGTCCGATCTGACGGATAATTCGCTCGCCTTTGGCGATCTGCGGTTGGATCGCGTCTCGTTTGAATTGCTTGCGCCGCGCGGCAAGCTGCCGCTGACGGCAAAGGAGTTTCAGGTCATGGAGATCCTGATGCGTCACCCGGCGCAGGTCATTTCCTCCGAGCAACTCATGGAGCGCGTCTGGGGCTTTGAGAGCGAGGCAGAGATCAACGTGGTCTGGACGTACATCTCCTACCTGCGCAAAAAGTTGAAATTGCTCGGCTCCGCCGTCTCCATCAAGGCGGTCCGCAATCTCGGCTACACACTGGAGGACGGCAATGCTGAAACGACTGCGCATTAAATTCATTTTTGTCGCCATGTGCGCCATCACGCTTGTTCTCGTGGTCATCGTGGGCACCATTAACGTCCATAATTATCTTGATATTAACCGGAGCGCCGACCGGATGCTCGACCTGCTTGGCGCCAACGGCGGAACGTTTCCCTCCCGTCCCGACACCGCACAGCCGTCGCAGACACCGGGGGAGGACCTGCCAGCCCCGAGCGACCGGATCGACCTGATCGACCCGAGCGATCAGACCGCCCCAAACGATCAGAATAAGCCCCATGTCCCCGGGGAAATGTCCCCGGAAGCGCCGTATGAAACGCGCTTTTTCTCGGTCACATTTGACTCGTCCGGGCAGGTCCTGCGGGTCGATGTGGATAAGATCGCCGCGATCGACCGACAGGAGGCGACCGAGCGCGCCACCATGCTTATGGAAAAGGGAAAAACCGGAGGCTTTGACGGCAACTATAAGTACCTTGCGGTCACGACGGAGAACGACGACGGCGCGGGTACTATGTACCTGTTCCTCGACTGCACCCGCGCGCGGGAGACGTTCTTTGAATTTCTTCGCGCAAGCCTTGTCATCAGCCTCGCGGGACTCGTGGTCGTTTTCGGATTGCTGATCGTCTTTTCCCATATCATTATGCGACCGTTCGCGCGCATGGAGCAAGAGCAGAAGCGCTTTATCACCGACGCGGGACATGAGCTGAAAACGCCGCTGACGGTTATCGGCGCCGCCTGCGAGATTCTGGAGTACAACACCGGGGAGAACGAGTGGATCAATACCATCCGTGCGCAAACCGGGCGGCTCAGCGAGCTGACGGAAAAACTGGTGTTCCTCGCACGTATGGACGAGGACCGGACACGCCCGGTGATGACGGATTTCTCGCTCAGCGAAGTCGCCGCGCAGACGGCGGAGTCGTATGAGGCGCTGGCGCAATCGACAGGGAAGAGCTTCCGGTGCGACATTGCCCCCAACCTGTCACTGCACGGGGATATGAGCATGATCCGCAAAATGATCTCTCTGCTGTTGGATAACGCCTTCAAATATTCCGACGCCGCCGGGAACATCGTCTTCTCGGTCACGGGCGGGGCGAAAAGCTGTAAGATCGCCGTGTCCAATACCACCGATCAGCTCCCGACGGGGGATCTGAACCTGCTCTTTGAGCGGTTTTATCGCCCGGACAGCGCGCGTAACAGCGCCGCGGGAGGGCACGGGATCGGTCTGGCGGTGGTCAAATCGGTCGCCGAGGCGCACCGGGGACATGTTAGTGTCGCTACCTCCGGCGACAGCCGGATTACGTTTACCGTCACGCTTTGAACGAAACAAAATGCGGCGCCGATATCGGTTCCGCATTTTCTTTTTTGCATTTTTCGGTTTTTATACTCGGTTTTAGGTTGATCGGCTATAACATAGGTACCGACAAGAAATGGAGGGTGCAATATGATCTTCAGAAAATGGATGAGTATCGTTTGTGCGCTGGCAATGGTTTTTTCGCTGTTTGCCCTTGCCGCCTGTGAGAAGAGCGGCGGCAACACGGATTCCGACGGAAACGGCGACGACGATAGCGGGACGGGATTTGCCGTGCGCTTTGTCACCGAGGGCGAGGCGACCGTTCTGGTGTATGATACGCAGGATATGAGCGGACAGGGCACCGACGTCACGAAAAGTACCTGCTACGCGCGGGACGGCGAGACGGGCGAGATCGTGACGGACGGGAGCGGACAGGTGAATTTCCGCGTGATTCCCGGCGACGGGTACGTCCTCGACAGCATCGCCGTGGCGGAGTCGGAGTATTATAATAAGGTAAAGGGTCCGACCGATACCGAGGTGACGGACGGCTATCGCATCACCAAAATCACGGGCGATCTGACCGTGACCGTCCGCACCGTGCCGGAGGGGACCCAAACGCCCGGCTACCGCGTCACCTTTGTGACTGAGCCGACAAGCGCGGGGATTTCCATTGTCGTCTATGACACACAGGAAACCACCGGAGAGGGCACGACGTACACCGCCGATACCGTGCTGTATGCCCGGACCTCGGACGGCACGATCTCCAAAACGGGCGAGGAGCAGGTCAACTTCCGACTGATCGTCCCCGAGGGCTACGAGGTGGTCGCCGTGCGCACGACCGAGGACGCCTATAAGAACATCAAGCAGATTTCCGACGATACCTGGCGTGTGACCAAGGTCAGCGGCGACATTACCGTCACTATCGTCGCCGCGAGCGCTTACGTGCTGGCAAAACCGCAAGGAAATGTTTCGGTCTTCTCCTATACGGGAGCGCCGGTGACGTTTCTCCCCGACGGCTTCGATAGCGAAACCATGACCGTCACAGGAAACGTGCAGACGGCGGCGGGAACGTATGAGGCGATTGTCTCTCTGCGCGACCCGGAGACCTACTGCTGGTCGGACGGCTCGATCGACCCCATCCGCTACGCGTGGTCGATCGCCGCGGGAACGCTTTCGTATCGCGTCACTGTTACGGGCGAGAATGAAATTTGCATTGAACATGACGGCAACACCGCAACTTTTTCCTACCCCGCCGGAACCGCGTATGCGCTGGATCAGAGTACGGGACTGCTGAGTGTCACCTACACCGATGTCGCGCCGGGCGAGCTGGAATATACACTGTCCGGGACGCTGGAGGGCGCGCTTTCCTTTGACATCGGCGAGCAGAACGACATGACGCTGACACTGTCCGGCTTGACGCTGACCTCCGCGAGCGCCTGCCCGATCGCCATCCTGAGCGCGGGGAACGCCGACATCAGCGCGGAAAAGGGAAGCGAGAACGCAATTTACGACAATCGCGCCGCCGCGGAGGAGCTTGCCTCGGCAATCTACGCCACCTGCGACCTCAAACTTAAGGGAACCGGCACGCTGTGCGTCACTTCGACCAATAATAACGGCATCCACTCCAAGGATGACCTGACCGTGCAGAAGCTGACGCTGACGGTCTCGTGCGAGGACAACGCCCTCAAGGGGAATGACAGCGTGGAGATCGTGTCCGGGACCCTGTCTCTTGTCGCCCGGAGCGGCGATGGCATCAAAACGTCCAATACCTCGCTCTCGTCGAGCGGCAGACAGAAGGGAAGCGTCGTGATGGAGGACGGAACCGTCACCATCGACGCCGCCTGCGACGGGATCGACGCCGCCTTTGACGTGACGGTCAACGGCGGAACGCTGACCATCCGCACGGAGCGGTATTCGGAGGGAACCGAAGCCACCGGAACCACGTTCGCCAATGCCGCGACAAGTAGCGGCGAGGACAGCCCCGCGGTGTTCGCCGGAGGGTTCCCGGGCGGCGGCGGGGGAGGATTCCCCGGCGGTGGTGGCGGCTTTCCCGGCGGTGGTGGCGGCTTCCCGGGCGGTGGAGGCGGAGGCTTCCCCGGCGGAGACGGCAACCCCAACAAAGGCGATACGTCAACCAAGGGAATGAAAGCGAACCATGAGATTGTCGTCAATGGCGGAACGTTGAATATTGACGCATATGACGACGCCATCCACGCCAATAACGACGAGACGCTTGAGAGTGGTGTGACGGCGTCGGGCAATATTACCGTCAACGGCGGCACGCTGACGCTGTCCTCGGACGACGACGCCATCCACGCCGACGGCACCGTCTGTATCACGGGCGGAACCATCACGGTCGAGAGGAGCTATGAGGGAATCGAGGGTGCCTGCGTGCAGGTGCGCGGCGGAAGCGTTTCGGTCACGTCGTCCGACGACGGAATCAACGGCACGGCAACCTCGGGTACGAGCATTGTCGTCGCGGGCGGAACTCTGTATATCTGCGCCGGCGGCGACGGCATGGATTCCAACAGTACCGATTCCTACGCCGGAATTTCCTTTGAAGGCGGTCGCGCGGTCATCATCTCGTACGGTCAGGCGGATTCTTCCATCGATACCGAGCGCGGCTACGCGTACAGCGGCGGAACCGTCGTCGCCATCGGACTGGCGGGCGGAATGAGCGGGGAATCCACGCAGTGCCGCAATTTCGCCACGATTGGTCAGTCCGCAAGCGTGCGCCTGACGCAGGGGAGCTACCTCACCGTTTCGGATACCGTCGTGGTGCGCGCACCGCAGAGCATGAACGCGCTGGTCGTCGTCCTCGGCGCGACCAAGGCAAGCATTTCGCAAAGCGCCTCCGTGACAGCGACGACCGATCAGAACGGCGTCTGCTGGCTACTTGACTAAAATTCTTAAACGGAGCCGGATAACTTCGGCTCCGTTTTTGTGCGGCTTGACAATTACCCGACGGTGTGTTATACTGTCCTTACCCGAATATGGGAATCTGATACGAGATAAAGGAGACTTGCTTGTAATGAAAAAATTATCCGCCGCGATTTTGGCGTGCCTGCTCATCCTTGCCGCACTGCTGTGCACGTCCTGTGAAAAAATGACGACCTACCAGGTGTTTACCAACGCGAAGGAAAAAACGGAAAAGCTGGATTCGTACGCCTGCCGGATGACGATGAACATGATAATCAGCTCGCAGGGCGTCGAGATGACCGTCCCGATGACGTACGACCTGAAGATGAAGGATCTGCATAGCGAAAAGCCGATTTATTCCGGCGATATTTCCATCGAAATGTTCGGCGCCAAGGTGAAAATGAACGTCTACGACGACGGCGATTACATGTACATTTCCGCGATGGGAGAAAAGGCAAAGATCAGCAAAGAGAACTTCGCCTCGGAAATGGAGGACTCCGTTTCCATGGACATCAGTAAGATGGGCGAGAATATGATTGCCGAGTTTCCCGAGGAGATTTTCAAGGACGTTACGTATACCGAGGACGAAAACGGCGCCAGAAAATTCAGCTTTGCGCTGAGCGCGGAGCAGTTTGAAACCTATTGCAAGGATTTGGGCGCACTGATCGCGGAGCAGGCAGGCTCCTCTTTCGAGGATTTGGGCGTGGAAGTCAAGGTGGAGAATATCAACGTTTCTGTTGTCGTCAATAAGGACGGATACTTCGAGTCCTACGCGGTGAGCTTCGATATGGAGATGACCATCGACGAGGGCGACGGAACCAAAACGACCATGACGCTGAAGGCGGGAATGGAGCTGGAGATCATCGATCCCGGCACTCCCGTGGAGGTCGCGGCTCCCGCGGATTTGGACGCGTACGTGGAAGAAAGATAACCTTGAAGCGAAAAGGTGGTGTTGAAAAATCATTTTTTAACACCACCGACGACGTTGGTCCCGGCGGCACAGCGCCGCCGTTTTGTTACCAATAAGGTCGAAAAGCCAAAGAGGCGAGGCAAAAATGACCGGGATCGCGCAAAAATGCCGGAATCCCGACTGAAATTTGAGGGGATGTAAAAAACTCATTTTGAGTTTTTTACATCCCCTTTGTTTTCCCCCTCGCCTCAACCGTGCGGCGGCGGACCCTTTTTCTCGGAGGGGCGGAAGCCGTTGACCTTGAGATAGGCGTGGTAAAAATTGGCGTAGTTGGTGTAGCCGATGTGCTTTGCCGCCTCGGTCGCGGGGCACCCGTCCGCGATCATGCGGGAGGCAAAGGCAATCTTCTCCTGCAAAATGTACTGCTTGACGCTGATCTTCATTTTTTCCTTGAAAAGATGACAGAGCGTCGAGGTGGACAGAAGCGTCGCCTTGGCGATCTCGTCCAGCGTGATCTTCTTCTGAATGTTGGCGCTGATGTAATCGATAACCTGGTGAACCGTGTCGCTCTGCGACGGCTCTGCCGGTCGCAAAAGGCGGTCGCTCTCGGCGAGGGAATACAGAAGCTGAACGAACAGCGCGCGGAGCAGCTCGTCGTATTTTCCACTGTCCCGCCCGTAATACAGGCGCATCTGCACGGCGATTTCCTGCATGCGCTCGTCCATGTGAATGGCAGTGCAGTGAGTGACGGAGGAAAAGTAGGTCAGAATCCTGTCCGGGATGAGGTCCTCGCCGAACAGAATGGTAATGCGTTCGTAGTCCTCCTCGCCCACCGGCAGAATGTGATGGTACTGAAAGGGCGGAACCAGGTAGATGTCGCCCGGGACAAGCGTCTGTTCGTCATCCTTGGAGATGCAGTGGATACAGCCGCCCGCGACAAGGATGATCTCGTAATACATATGTCGGTGGCTTTTGGAAAAGACCGTAGGCGACGGTTTCTCCGACTTGAGAAAAATGTCCGGAACGTTCTGCGGATAGGAGACGACCGGGTCCTGCAATTCTCTCATCATGGTACCTGTACCTTTCTTTTGTTGCCAGTGTAAGATCGCAACTGTTCGGTTGGCTTTTTTGCCCGATTTTGCGGGGAAAAAGCGCGATTTCCCGCCGGAACGCGTGTTTTCCGCCGCGCGGATATGTCAAGTTGTCCGTGTGTCACGATACGAGAACAACATCATTATACCATTTGTTTGCAAGAAAAACAATGTTTTATGCAAAAAAAAGAATTGACGTTTTGTTTTTTGTATACTACAATAAAAACAGTGAAGATCAATATAGCACGGGAGATGTGACTCATGGAAGAACTGCTCAATACGCCGCTTTCGTACGCGGGGCTGACGGTGCCGAACCGTGTCGTCATCCAGCCGATGGAGGGGTGCGATTGCGAGACCGACGGCACGCCGGGCGCCCTGACACTGGAAAAATACTGCAACAATGCGCACTCCGGTGCGGGGATGCTCTGGTTTGAGGCGACGGCAGTCTGCCCGGAGGGACGGACCAATCCGCGTCAGATGATGCTGACGGAGGAAAACGCTCCGGCGTTCCGCCGGATGCTGGATATGGTGCGCCGGACGGCGCGGAAAACCACAGGCGTGACGCCGGTGCTCATTGCCCAGCTGACCCATTCGGGGCGGCAGAGTATCCGCCCGATGATCGCCTATCGCAACGCGGTGTATGAGGTGGTGCGCCCGCTGACCGACGACCATATCGTCACGGACGAATACCTTGAGACCCTGCCGGAGCGCTTCCTGCACACGGCGGAGCTGGCGCGGGAGGTCGGATTTGACGGCGTGGACATCAAGAGCTGTCACGGCTACCTTTTGCAGGAAATGCTGTCTGCGTTCAACCGCCCGGGCAGATACGGCGGTAGCTTTGAAAACCGGACGCGGCTGTATCTTGACTGCATCCGGCGCGTCCGCGAGCGGATGCCGGATTATCCTGTGGTCACGCGGCTCAGCGTGGTCGATATGATTCCGAAGCCCTGGGGATTCGGCAACACCGAGAAGGGTGAGATGGACCTCGACGAGCCTTTGCGACTGATCGGACTGTTGCGGGACGCGGGCGTTGGCATGGTCAATGTCACGCTGGGAAATCCGTACTATAACCCGCATGTCAACCGCCCCTTCCGCCGCGGCGCGTACCTGCCGCCGGAATCCCCCGAGACGGGTCTGGCGCGCTTTACCGAGGTAGAGAAAACGATCAAAACGCATTATCCCGACCTGCTCGTGGTCGGCTCGGGACTGTCGTTTTACCGCGAGGAACTCTTCCGCCATGCGGAAAAACTGCTGGAGGAGGGCGTCTGCGATCTCGTCGGCTTCGGGCGGCTGAGCCTGGCGTACCCCACCTTTTATGCGGACTATCTGCGCGGCGCGTTCGACCCGAAAAAGTGCTGTGTCGCCTGCTCCAAGTGCACGGAGCTGATGCGTCACGGTCAGGTTGCCGGGTGCGCGGTGTTCGGAAGCTACTACAAAAATCTGTATAAGGAGACCGTGAAATGAAAAAGGTTGCATTGGTCACAGGCTCGGGACGAGGAATCGGGAAAGCCATCGCCGATATGCTCGCGCAAAAGGGCTATACCGTCCTGTATTCGGATGTCGCGGAGAGCATGGAGGGCGTGCCCGACGTGCAATATTTCCGTTGCGATATTTCCTCGGCGCAGGATCGCGTCCGCGTCCGGGATGATATCGAGCGCACGTGGGGCAGACTTGACCTGCTCGTCAATAACGCAGGCGTCGCCTGCCGCCGGCGCATGGACATCCTCGAAACGACGGAGGAGAGCTACGACCGCCTGCTGAATATCAATACCAAGGGTACGTTTTTCATGTGCCAGCTCTTTGCCAACTATATGATCTCCTGCCTTGGAAAAGCGCTCGGAGACTATCACCCGCGCATCATCAATATCGCGTCCAATTCGAGCTATACTTCCAGTACCTCGCGCGGGGAATATTGCGTCAGTAAGGCTGGCGTCTCCATGATTACCAAGCTGTTTGCCGACCGTCTCGGGGAGTATGACATTCCCGTGCTGGAAATCCGCCCGGGCATCATCCGCACCCCCATGACCGAGGTCGTCTCGCAGAAATACGACCGCCTGATCGCCGACGGAATCACCCCGATGCGCCGCTGGGGAACGCCGGAGGACGTGGCAAAGTGCGCCTGCGCCATCGCCGAGGGAGCGCTTGACTTCTCCACGGGAACCGCCATCAACGTGGACGGCGGCTTCCATATCAAGAGGCTGTGAGCGCCATGCAGGAGACCGTGTATACATACGACGCGATTGTCGTCGGTACGGGCGCGGCAGGGTATCAGACGGCTTGCAGTATCGCCCGTGAGGGAGCAAAAAGCGTCGCCATCGTGACGGAGAGCGTGACCAACGGCACCTCCCGCAATACGGGAAGCGATAAGCAAACCTATTATAAGCTGAGCCTGTGCGGGGAAGCGCCGGACAGCGTCCGCCGGATGGCAGCCGACCTGTTCCACGGCGGCGCGGTGGACGGCGATAACGCCCTGTGCGAGGCGGCGCTTTCGGCGCGGTGCTTCATGCACCTGTGCGAGCTGGGTATCCCGTTCCCGTGCAATCATTACGGCGAATATGTCGGCTATAAAACGGACCATGACGCCACCTGCCGCGCCACGAGCGCCGGTCCGCTGACGTCAAAATTCATGACCGAGGGGCTGGAGCGGGAAGCCGAAAGCCTGAATATCCCCGTGTATAACGGGATGTACGCGGTTCGCGTGCTCAAGGCGGGGGACGAGGTCTGCGGACTGGTCTGCCTCTCGGTAGCAATCGGCGATTTTGTCTGCTTCCGCGCCCCGCACGTCATCATCGCCACGGGCGGACCGGCGGGAATCTACGCGCAAAGCGTTTACCCGGAGGGGCATTTCGGCTCCACCTCGCTGGCTCTGCGCGCCGGAGCGTGCCTGCAAAACGCGACGGAATGGCAGTACGGACTGGCGTCTACTCATCCGCGGTGGAACGTTTCCGGTACCTATATGCAGGTTTTGCCCCGCTTCGTTTCGATGGACGCCGATGGGGAAGAGCATGAGTTTCTGGCGGAATATTTCGCCGACCCCTACGAGGCGCTCTCAACGGTGTTTCTCAAGGGCTACCAGTGGCCGTTTGATAGCGGCAAGGTGCTCGGCGGCTCCTCGGTGATCGACCTGCTGGTCTTCCGCGAAAACGTTTTGCGCGGACGGCGGGTGTACCTTGACTATACCAAAAATCCGTTCTCGCTCTCGCGTATTGATGAGACGCGGCTGTCGGAGGAATGCCGGACGTATCTTTCGCGCGCGGGCGCCCGCGGCGGCGTGCCGATCGACCGACTGGAGATTATGAACCACCCCGCCATCGAGCTTTACCGGAGCCGTGGCGTGGACCTTTCCAAAGAGTATCTTGAGATCGCGCTGTGTGCCCAGCATCATAACGGAGGCATCGCGGTGAACTGCTGGTGGCAGACGCGGGTCGAGGGACTGTTCGCCGTCGGCGAATGTGCCGGAACCCACGGAGTCGCCCGCCCGGGCGGGTGTGCGCTCAATGCCGGACAGGTCGGAGCCACGCGCGCGGCGCAGTGGGTATCGGTCAGTAAGCGCCGCCCGATCGCACAGGAGACGTTCGACGAGGTCGCGACCCCGGTGCTGACCGAGCAAAAAAAGACCTGCGGGCATTGGTTGCGCCGCGCCGACAGCGCGTCCCGCCTCACACGCACCGTGACGGAACGCATGACCCGCGTCGGCGGCGCCATCCGCGACACAGTAGGCATGGAGACCGCGCTCTCCAAGGTCAGAATGTTGATGGAGGGACGCGGACAACGTATCGGCGTCGCCGACAGACAGCATCTGATCGAGGCGTACCGCCTGGAGGACATCCTTTTGGTGCAGAACGCGGTGCTGTCCGCCATGATCGACTACGCCGCAACCGTCGGCAAAAGTCGCGGCGGCGCGCTGTATACAAATAGCGAAGGACAGCTGCGGGCGGGAATGGAGGAGATGTTCCGGCTGATTCCCGACGACGGCACAACGGTCGGTCGCGTGCAGGAGGTGTCGTCCGACGGCACGCAATGCCACGTGACGTGGCGCGATGTGCGCCCTATTCCGGAGGCGGAGGACTTTTTTGAAACCGTGTGGCGCGGCTACCGCGAGAACCGGAACATTGAATGAAATCAATCGAATGAAATTTGTCGGGCGATAAAAAGGAGAAACATGATGGAACAGATGAGTCAGACAAAAGAAATCAGAATCAGACGTGCGAACACCGACTGGTGGATTCACGAAAAGGCGATCGTCGCCGACAACGGAAAGACCTACATCGGGTACGTCACGGACATGGGCGAGATTCACATCAAGGAGCTGGACGCCAAATGCTCCCGCGCCGTGAGCCGGGATGTTCGCATCTGCGACCTGAACTGCAACTACGCCGACGAGCATAACGCTCCCTCGATCTGCATCCTCAAGAGCGGAAAGATCATCGTTGCCTATACCGGTCACGCCTGCGACGGCACCATGCGCTACCGCATGACCGAGCGGCCGTACGATCTGGATTCGTTCGGAGAAGAGAAAAAGATTTACTTCGGCGGAAACGTCACCTACGCGCAGATTTCCGAGAATACCGCGCGTGGCGAGGTCTGGCTGTTCACCCGTTTTGAGGGCGTGAACTGGACGTTTCTGCGCTCGGCGGACGAGGGCGAGACCTGGTCCGAGCCGAACGTGTTCCTGCGCTCGGACGCGGGCGGACTGTTCTATTTTGACATCCGCAAGCAGCAGGTCGCTCACGCAGGCGAGGTCAAGGAGCAGTGGTTCTTCGCCCTGTACGGTCATCCGATCCGTTCGGCGGACCATACTATTCACAGCGGCATTTTCGACGCACAGGGTCAGCTCCGTACGACCGGCGGAAAAGCGCTGGAGCTGAACCTGTTTGAAAATACAGGCAAGTCGATGGACCTGAACCGGTTGGACGTCGTGTACAGTGCCCCCGAGGGCGAGACCGTCCGCCTGCTGGCAGTGTCGCCCACCATGCCGTTGCGTGTCGGCTTCGCACCGTTCCGCCTGTGCGATAAGGAGTCGGCATATTACGCCTCCGCAACCTTTGTCGGCGGACAGTGGCAGGTGAGCGAACCGATCTGCACGGCAGGAGAATTTCTGACGGAGGATATGCGCGACGGCTCGCAAAGCTACCTTGGCGGCATGGCGTACTATTACGGCGTCGGCGAGAGCGGACTGGAGAAGATTCACCCCGCGGTCACTTGCTCCAACCGTATCTACATTGCCCGCTTTGACGGCGAAGCGCGCGTGCTGGAAAGCTACCTCTCGACCGACCGCGGCAAAACCTACGTCCGCGAGGAGGTTATCCGCCGCGTCCCCGCCGATAAAAATATCAAGCTGTGGCGCCCGACCGTGCCGATTCACGCGCAGGACAATATGCCGGTTTATTGGCACGAGGGAATTTATACCGCACATACGGGTGGCTGGCACGCCGACGTCGTCGCTTACGTTTCCTACGACGACTGAGAGCGACCCCGACCTTGATGGGTGAGGAGGATCAGAATGAAAATCTGTTTGATTGGAAATGAGGGGCACAGCTCCCAGGCGGTCGCCGAGATGCGGGAGTGCCCGGAGGCAACCTTTGTGGGAATCGCCCCGGGTAGCCCCTGCGAGAATACCGCACAGTATCAGCGCTACGGCTTCCCGATATATGAGGACTACGAGGAAATGCTGGATACGCTCAAGCCGGACGTCGTGATCGTCTCCCCCGTGTTCGGACTGACGGGGAAGGTGTCCCTGGCGTGCGCCGCGCGCGGCATCGACGTTTTCTCCGAAAAGCCGGTCGCCTCGACCTTGCAGGAGCTGGAAGAGCTTCGGGAGGCGGTGGCAAAGAGCGGTATCCGCTTCTCCGCCATGCACTACCTGCGTTATGAGCCGAGCTTTTACCACGCCATGCGCGAGGTGCGGGCGGGAAGAATCGGCACGCCGCGCCTGCTCAATGCGCGTAAGAGCTATAAATTCGGCACGCGCCCCGCGTGGTACCATGACCGCGCCCTGTATACCGGAACCATTCCGTGGGTGGGCATTCACGCCATCGACTGGCTGTATTGCTTCTCCGGCGAAAAATTCGTGTCCGTGAGCGCACTTTCGAGTGGAAGCCCCGAGATGACCGCCGTGATGCAGTACCGCATGACGAATGACGTGTTCGCTACCGCGTCGCTGGATTATTACCGTCCGACCGGCGCCAAGGGACACGGCGATGATCGCATGCGCGTGGTCGGAACTAAGGGAATCATCGAGGTCTGCGCCAAGGGCTATACCGTGTCGGACAGCGAAGGCGTCACCGAATTTTGCCCCGAGCAAGCCCCCAAGCTGGCATACGAATTTCTCATGGGAGGAGAGGCAGTCCCGGCGGAGGAAGCCATGTACCTCACCGAGGTCGCCCTCCGTTCGCGACAGTCCGCAGATGAAGGAGGAGAGGTCAGAATATGAAGATCGCATTGGTTGGCGCCGGACGCTACGGAAAAGTCTATCTTGACGCCCTGTTCAGAAATCAGCGAGAGGACGCGGAACTGGTCGGCGTCGTGGAACAGAATATTGAAAACAGCCCCTGCCGTGAGTTGCTTGAAGCAAAGGGCATCCCGGTCTATCCCTCCATGGGCGCCTTTTACCGGAAACAGAGCGCAGACCTGATGATGCTTTGCACCCCGCCGTTTCTGCACGCGGAGCAGAGCATAATCGCCACGGAATACGGCTCGCATGTCCTGTGCGAAAAACCGGTGGCACCCTCGAGCGCCGAGTGCCGACGCATGCTGGAGGCAGAGGAGGAGAACGGACACTTTATCGCCATCGGCTTCCAGTGGTCGTTCATGCCCGCGATTCTGGCGCTCAAACGCGACATCCTGGACGGCAAGCTCGGCAAGCCCGTCCTGCTCAAGACACTCATCAGCTGGCCGCGCGATTACAAATACTATAACCCGAACGGCTGGAACGGCAAGGTCCGCTTTCACGGACTCCTGACCAACGATTCCATCGCCTTCAACGCGTGCGCGCACTACATTCATAATATGCTGTTCCTCCTGGGTGACGCCATGGACGAGAGCGCCATGCCCGACCGGATGGAGGCGGAATGTTACCGCGCCTATGACATTGAGACCTACGATACCTGCTTCTTGCGCATGCAAAAGGGCGACACGGTGATGAAATTCATCGCCTCGCACGCGGCAAAGGAGGTCTCCAACCCCCAGTTCGACTACGTTTTCGAGAACGCCACCGTGCACTTCGGCGAGGATACGGATAAGAATATCATCGCAACATTCAAGGACGGCAGCAGCAAAAACTACGGACCCGTCAAGGATGATATGCATAAGATCGACGTCTGTATCGACGCGGTGAAAAACGGGGAGATTCCGCCCTGTACGGTCAAGACCGCCACACCGCACGCGAGAGTCATCGAGAAAATTTCCGCCCGTTTCCCGGCGACTGCATTCCCCGAGGAGGACATCGTGCTCGCACCGGATCGCCGCTACGTCAAGGGACTGTTTGAAAAAATGTGCGAGCGGTACCGCGAGGACTGACACATAACGCCACCCCAACTGACGCGGGTTCGTCATCTCGTGCGCTTTGCGTGCTTTCATACCGTTTCCGCTCCAAGGCTCTTGCCCTTGGGGCGTTTTTTGTCCACTGTTTCCGCATATTCCGTGTTTGTCTGTGACACAAACTGTGGTCAAAATCCAAGCCCGCAGAACCGATTTTTGCGGCGCAGCAGACAAAGAAAAGGGATTTGAAATTCAATTATTTTCGCAACTATCGCCACAGGGTTTGATAACCGACAATTCCTCAAAGCAATCCGGCGAGGCGAGACACCACCT
>CAKSNQ010000019.1 GCA_934476315.1 uncultured Eubacteriales bacterium | reverse complement strand
CCCCGGAGCAACTCACCGGGCACCTTCCCCAGCCCGCGCGCTGTTTGTACCGCGCGTCGGGAGAAGGGCCATGCGTGACCTCGGTATGCGACGATTCGCGGCTGGTGAACAGCGGTTCCCTCTTTGTCTGCATCCGCGGGGACAAATTTGACGGGCACAACTTTATTGCAGACGCCTACGCGCGCGGGTGCCGCCTGTTTTTAGTAGAGACTCCGCCGCCGCCGGACACCCTGCCGCCGGACGCCAGCGTCTGGGTCTCTCAGAACACACGACGTGACATGGCGTACCTTTGCGCATACCTTGCCGGAAATCCCGGAGGCAAAATGAAATTGGTCGGCATCACCGGGACCAAGGGCAAGACGACCACCGCGCTTTTGACATATCACATTCTGAGCTGTGCCGGGGCTGCTGTGGGGTATATCGGCACCGGCGGCGTTTGGTACGGCGATATACGTATGGCGACAAACAACACCACTCCCGGTCCTGCACTGCTGCACCGCTATCTTTCGGAGATGTATCGCACCGGCGTCCGGATTGTTCTCATGGAGGTCTCCTCGCAGGCGATCTGGCAGGAGCGCGTCGCTTCTCTGCGCTTTTCCATTGCCGCTTTTACCAATCTCTCTCCCGACCACATCGGCGCGCCGGAGCACCCCGATTTTTCACACTATCTGTCCTGCAAACACAGGCTTCTGACCGACTACGGCGCCGAAACTGTCGTTGTCAATGCGGACGACCCACACACGGAGGAAATGCTCCGCGGAGTTCCCGACGGGGCGCAGATCGTGCAATTCGGCATCACGTCGCCGCGGGTCGCCTTCGGCGCGGAGCAGGTTCAGGAATTTGCCCTTGGGAAACGCCCGGAGGTACGGTTTCTTTTGCGTGACGCAGAGGAAAACTTCCTCCCCGTCTCCCTTCCGCTCCCCGGGAGCTACAATGTTTACAACGCCCTGTGCGCCATTGCCATTGCGTCGGCGCTGGGAGTTCCGACGGTGCTTGCCGTCAGTCTCCTGAGCGACGCCGTCGTCCCGGGGCGCGGGGAGACCTTTTCCCTGCCAAACGGCGCTCTCGTTGTCGTGGATTATGCGCACAACGGTGTCGCGCTCCGCTCCGTTCTCGGCGCCCTGCGCCTGCTCTCCCCGCGCAGGATCTACTGCCTGTTCGGATCTGTCGGCGGAAGAACCGCGTGCCGCCGCCCGGAGCTTGGACATGCCGCCGCGGAGCTTGCCGATTTCTCCTATCTGACCGCGGACAACCCGGACACAGAGGATGTCGTCGCCATTTGTCGCGACATCGCCGCGGCATACCCCGAGGGAAGTGAGGGCTCCCGTTTTTGCATCATTCCCGACCGGGAACGTGCGATTGCCACGGCATTGCGTCGGCTCGGGGACGGCGACGTCCTGCTCCTCGCCGGCAAGGGAGACGAACAGTATCAGCTCATCGGCGGAAAAAAGATTCCGTACAGCGACCGTGCGGTCGTCAAGCGGTACCTGGCGGAAATGTTCCCCCTGACTCCCATCTGATCGCCCTCATACCTGGGTCGCGGTACATATCGCATGCCGCTCGCACATTACCGGGAAGCAGTCATGCCATGGTGCGGCCGCTCCTTTAAATCCGCTGTCGGACGAGGGCGTATCTTTAATACGCCGCGCTCCGGCGAACATTATTTTTGGGCTGTCGCACCAAGGCGCGACAGCCCGATCTTATATTTGCCCGTGAGGACCTGAGGCTCATGCGCGGGCTGTGAATGACAGTCCCGCGACACGAGTCATCTCTTGTCCGTGGGGCGATTTTTATCCGCCGCAACGGTTGCGTTCCTGGTTGTTTCCGTTACAGCCGCATCCGCCACCGTTCCCGCTTTGGGCACGGATCATCGGAGCCGGTCCGGGCGGGTTGAATTCCGCGGTCGGGAATGCCATATTGCGGAACAGGCAGCAGGGATCATCTTCCTGCGGGGCGACGCACTCCTTATCGGGGACGTTATACTCGGTTGCCTGCACCAGGTACTGCGCGGGGCGCACGATACGAACCACCGAGAAAATGCCGAGGGAAACCGCCAGATAGCGACGGGCATCGTTATCCGTCAGCGCTCCGCTCATGCGGGAGCTGACTGCCTCGGGAATGTCACAGCAACAGCAGCAGCAATGGCACTCCTTCTGCTCCTCAACAACGCGGACATCCAGAACGATGGGATCGACAACCTCGACCACCGCGACCGGGACGTTACGCGACTGACCGCACGGACTCGGCTCGCCGCAATAGTCCGAGGCATCGGGGTTGCTCTTGAAGATATTGACGTTGCTCTCGCTACCGAACAGGATTACGCGCTTTTCGAGAACGGCGACGCCGTCAAACTCCTGACTGCGACCGTTTCCGACACACGCTTCCAGCTCCAGATTCACGTAAAAACGAATGGACACGGAATAAAATCCGCGGTTGAATTGCACCGGGTCGATATGGATGGATGTCGAACCGATACAAGCGTGCTTGACTCGGACGCTATTGGTTCTCTCCAGAATCTCGTTTCCGAAATCCGTCAGGAAAACACGGGCATTTTCAAAACAATCACGATCTCTGCACGAATCCAGTACGCGGTTGGTCTCAATACAGACCATTTCGCGCCCGCTACCGGACTGGCAGGCACCGAGCGTGCCGGGAAATCTGTTTTCTGCCATAATGATAGAACCTCCTCTTTATTATTACGGAGAAAGAAACCACGACACATTGCAAAACACACAAAAAGGCCATGTTCTGCGTCACGCCGACTCTCTCCTCTACCATTGTATTCCACCCCCCAAAATATGACAATCATTTTCCGACAAAAAAGCACACCGCCGGGGGGCGATGCGCTTATTTAGTCTGACAGGAATTACACGGACTGACCGGAAGTGACGCTTTTTTCAGCCGCGAAACGATCAGCCTCATGAGAAAGTAGCCGAGAACGCCGATGAGAACATCTGCGGAGTAATACGCCGTCATCCACAGAGCATCGGAAAGATTGCTCGGCGCGCCGTAACGGATGTCGTAAACCACACGGCTGAGCACCCGCGCGGCGCTGACCACACCTGCCGCGGCGAGAATGCAATTTCTCTCGGGATTCTTTGAAGAAACCGTGGGCGATACTCTCGCCGTGGGTACCGCCTGCTCCCTGTGCTTCAGAATGAGAACGCACAGAAGCGCGACAATTCCAAGCTGAACCCATTCCAGCAAAACGGGAATGACAGCGCTCATCAGGATGTCCCACAGAACTTCATCACCGGCGGGAGCGCCCTCTCGAACGTAGGAAAACAACAGGTTTGCCACATACCGATAGACCGCCGCGCCGGCAGAAATCGGAAGTGTTCCGGCAAGTGCCCGGACGCCATGGGAACTCCCGAGCGAGATCAGGTACGCATAGCTGATAAAGAACGCGGCGACCTCAACCGCCTGACGCAGAACGGAAAGCACCGTCGGCCACCATGTTCCGGCGTAAAGGACGTCGCTCGCGAGCGAAACATACAGGGGGACAATGACAAAAACGAGAACGGAATCTATGAGAAAAAGAAGTACGGCAAGTCGGATTCTACGGTGCGTCACGTCAAGGTGCGGCGCGTCTTTTTTTATGTCTGGCATCACTCGGTATCCTCCGCCTACAATGGAATTTACCCGTCAAGTATATCACATTTTTCACGAAAAGAAAAGCGGATTTTGTGAATATTCCGCGCAAACACCGAATTTTCCGGCATCTGCCCTCATATGTTGTGTTGTATTGAACGAAAGCAAAGGAGACCGTGAATCGTCATGACCGACAACAACTGCGAGCACTTTTCCCTTTTCTCGGTGGACACCGCAAAAAGCATCCCCGATTATCCCTATCCTCTTACTTATGAACGCATGATGGCGTACCTGTCACTGTTCGCCGAGCGATATCCGTTTCTTGGCTTTGAAACACTCGGCGAATCCATTCTGGGGCGAAGCATTCCTCTCATTACTCTCGGCGAGGGAGACAAAACCTTTCTTTACGTCGGAACACACCACGGAATGGAATGGATCACCTCCGTCCTGCTTTTGCGTTTCATCAACGAATACGGCGAAGCGACCCGCGAGGGACGGCGAATCTATCACGTACACCTGCCCTATCTTTTCAAACAACGGCGTATCCTAATCGTTCCCATGCTCAACCCGGACGGCGTTTCCTACGCAATCGAGGGCGTCAAAAAGGAAAACCCGCTCTTTGAGCGTCTGGAGCACATGAATCCGCGGCATCCCGATTACTCCCACTGGCAGGCGAACGCGCGCGGCGTGGACCTGAACCACAACTACGACGCCGGATTTGCGGAATACAAGCAGCTGGAGCGGCGGGAGGGCATCACGGGCGGCGCGCCGACAAGGTACAGCGGCGAGACGCCGGAGTCCGAACCGGAGGTCGGCTACCTATGCAATTACCTGCGCTTTAACCGAGAAAAAATCCACGCGATTCTCACTCTGCACACGCAGGGCGAGGAAATCTACTACACCAGCGGCGGCAAGACTGCCCCGCGCTCCGACTCCATCGCCAAGGCGCTCTCGCGACTTTGCGGGTACCGTCTTTCCGTTCCCGAGGGCTTGGCGGCATACGGTGGGCTGACCGATTGGTGCATCCGCTCCCTGGGTATTCCGTCCTTCACGGTGGAGTGCGGAAAGGGAGAAAATCCGTTGCCCCTTGAAAATTACTTCTGCATATACGCGACCCTGCGTCAGATGCTTTTTGAAGCGCCGCTTTTACTGTAAAAGGAGGAAGTTGTCCTATGAAAGATCGTATCTGCCGGATTTTCCGGGCTTTCCGGTCTGTCGGCGCGCCGCGCCTGACTGCGCTTTTTCTTGTGTTCGCCCTGCTTCTCGGCGGAATGCTCTCTGCCCACGCCGAAAACGAAGGCGCGACTCCCCCGCCCTCCTCCCTTGCCGCCGAGGATGGAAGTCTTTCGCTTGACTGCAAGAGCGCTGTGCTCATGGACGCCGCGACCGGCACGATTCTGTACACTCAGAATGCCGACGAAGCGCTCCCCCCGGCTTCCGTGACTAAAATCATGACCCTGCTCCTTGTCATGGAAGCGATTGATGGCGGCAGGCTTTCTCTGGATGACCAGGTCACAGCGAGCGCCAACGCCGCAAGCATGGGCGGTTCCCAGGTCTATCTGAAGGAGGGCGAGACCATGACCGTCGAGGAGATGCTCAAAAGCGTAATCATCAGTTCTGCCAACGACGCGGCGGTCGCGCTCGCCGAGCACATTGCAGGTGATGTGACCGCGTTCGTGGCGCTGATGAACAAGCGCGCCGAGGAGTTGGGGATGACATCCACGCGGTTTGAGAACGTAACCGGACTGGACGACACCGCCGAGCATCACCTGACCTCCGCCCGGGACATTGCGCTGATGTCGCGCGCCCTGATCGCCCATCCCACCATTCTCAAGTACAGCAGTATCTGGATGGACACCATCCGCGGCGGCGCGTTCGGTCTGACCAACACCAACCGTCTGATCCGCTTCTACCGCGGCGCAACGGGACTGAAAACCGGCTCCACCTCCAAGGCGGGCTTCTGTATTTCCGCCACGGCGGAACGCGACGGTCTGTCATTGATCTGCGTGATTATGGGGGCGCAGAGCCGTGACATCCGCAATGCGCAGGCGTCGCGGTTGCTCGACTGGGGCTTTGCCAACTATGCGGTTTATCACGACGAGGGCGGTGAGCTTGAGGACCTGCGCGTCCTCGGCGGTGTGAAAAATGTCTGCCCGATTGCCTATGATGGTATTTCCCTGGTGCTGTTTCAAAAGGACGTTGCCAACGTCAAGAGCAAGACCGTTCTTCCGGAGCACATTGCCGCGCCGGTCAAAAAGGGCGATTGCGTCGGAAAAATCGAATACTATCTGGAGAACCAGCTGATTGGGCAAGCCGAAATCACTGCGCGGGAAACGGTGGAAAAGATCAGCTTTCCGGGGCTTTGGGAGCGCCTGATCGCAAGAATGCTTTTGATGTGAACGGCAAATGTGACAATCCGGTAACATTTTTGGAAAGATCAAAAAAAATCGTCCGATTGCCTTGCAATTCCGCAAGGATGGGTGTAAAATATAAAAGGCAGAGATTTTGGCGAGGCGCCCGCCCGTCTGTTTGTCCTGCCCCGGAACAACCAAAAGAAAGGTGAAAACTTATGACGCTGAAACTTAATGGTCATTATCTGGAAAAATTTATCCGCCCGGAAGAATACACCTACATGCAGAGCGCGGTGTGCACCGCGCACGAGCAGCTGCAAAACCGCAGCGGTGCGGGCAGCGATTTTCTCGGGTGGGTCGATCTCCCGGAAAACTACGATAAAGACGAATTTGCCCGCATCAAAAAGGCGGCGCAGAAAATCCGCGAAAACTGTGATATTTTGGTCGTCATCGGCATCGGCGGCTCCTATCTCGGCGCGCGTGCCGTGATCGAATTTCTCAAAAGCCCGCTGTACAATCAGCTCAACGGTTCTCTCCCGGACATTTACTACGCCGGTTGCAACATCAGCGCCACAGCACTGAACGAACTACTCACCATCTGCGAGGGCAAGAATCTCTGCATCAACGTGATTTCCAAGTCCGGAACGACGACGGAGCCCGCCGTGGCATTCCGCGTGTTCCGCGCGCTTCTGGAGAAGAAATACGGCAAGGAGGGCGCGCGCGATCGCATTTTCGTTACGACCGACCGCGCCCGCGGCACGCTCAAAAGCTTTTCCGACGAGGCGGGATATGAGACCTTTGTCGTTCCCGATGACGTCGGCGGACGCTATTCTGTTCTGACGGCGGTCGGGCTTCTCCCCATTGCCGTTGCGGGAATCGACATTGACGAGCTGATGCGTGGCGCCAACGACGCGCGCCTTGCCTACGCCAGCACCGATCTCGGACAAAACGATTGCTACCGTTATGCCGCCATCCGCAACATTCTCTACCGCAAGGGAAAAGTAACCGAAATCCTGGTCGGCTACGAGCCTTACGCTCAGATGTTCAACGAGTGGTGGAAGCAGCTTTTCGGCGAGAGCGAGGGAAAGGACGGAAAAGGCATTTTCCCCGCTTCCGTCATCTTCTCCACCGATCTTCACTCTCTCGGGCAGTTCATCCAGGACGGCACGAAGAATCAGTTTGAAACCGTTATTTCTGTGGAAAATTCCGGAGACCGCTTCACGATCCCCAACGACCCCGACAACATCGACGGTTTGAATTTCCTGTCGGGGATGGATCTGGACGAGGTTAAGAAGAAAGCCATGCTCGGTACCCTGCTCGCGCACGAGGACGGCGGCGTTCCCAATATCGTTCTGGAGCTGGAGGATCGGAGCGCCCATTCGCTCGGATATCTGATCTACTTCTTTGAGCTGGCATGTGCTGTTTCCGGCTACCTCCTCGGCGTCAACCCTTTTGACCAGCCCGGTGTGGAGGCTTACAAGAAGAATATGTTCGCGCTGCTCGGCAAGCCCGGCTATGAGGATCGGCAGGCACAGCTTCAGTCCCGACTCTGAGAGCCGCGCGCCGTCATCGGCAAAACGACGAAATGTCGTGTTTGATATTGACAATTTACGGAATTTGATTTATAATAAGGTAGGTCCGATGAGGGACTTCCCCACGAATGATAAAGCAGGAGGAGAAAATCATGGTAAAACTCATCATTGGCGTAAAAGGAACCGGCAAAACCAAAACATTGATTCAGATGGTCGATACGGCTCTCGCATCTACGACCGGCAACGTTGTCGTGTTGGAGAAAGGCGAAAAGTTAAAGTTTGATATTAAGTACGAAGCACGATTGATCAACACGGATGAGTACTATATTACAGACGCACAGTCGCTTTACGGCTTCGTCGCCGGCATCCTTGCCAGCAACCATGACGTGACGGACCTGTTTATCGATTCCACGCTCAAGATCTGCAATCAGAAGGTTGACGCTTTTGAGAAACTGGTGGAGGAGTTGGACATCCTGACCGTGAAAAAGGACATCAACGTCTTTCTGACCGCTTCCATGCCCGAAGAGGATGCAAGCGATCTGCTAAAGAAATATCTCTGAGTTCTCGTCATACAAAAAACGGGACTGTCGCGTTTGTGCGGCAGCCCCGTTTTTTATCATACAGACAAGGTTTTTCCCTTTTAATCGACAAGGAACCGATAGATCGTCGTGGTATCGTAAACCTCCCCCACGTCGAGGTACGGTGAGGTAAACCCGGGATGGTGCATGCTGTCCGGCATGATCTGCGTCTCAAGGCAAAGTGCCGTATGCGGGCGCTTACGCACGCCCCCTTTGAGCAGATTTCCGTCGTCCCGCAAATAATTTGCGGTGTAAAGCTGGACGCACGGCTGATCAGTGTACATCTCCATAACTCTGCCGCTGACCGGGTCATTGAGCGTTCCACGTCTGACAATCCCCGTGCCGGGCGCAAAAACGAAGCAGTGGTCGTAACCGCCGGCGAGCTTCATCGCGGGACAGGAATCGTCCGGATGGAAGTCCCGTCCAATGGTTTTAGGTGTACGGAAATCAAACGGCGTTCCGTCCACCGGGCAAATCTCCCCGGTCGGAATCAGATCCGGCGTGGTATTCAGGTAATGCGTCGCGTCCAATTGCAGGACGTGACCGAAAATCTCTCCGGAATGATATCCGCCTAGGTTGAAATACGCGTGGTTGGTCAGATTGATGATTGTCTTCTTGTCAGTGGTCGCGCGGTAATGAATCGCAAGCGCGTTATCTGCCCGCAGAGTGTATGTCACCGTGACCGTCAGATTTCCGGGATAGCCCTCCTCGCCGTCCGGAGACAGCAACGTCAGAATCAGCGACGGTTCCTCACCATCGGTCGCGCTGACCTGCCAGAAGCGGCGGTCAAAGCCGACACGTCCGCCGTGCAGATGATTCTTGCCGTTGTTGGCAAAGAGGGGGTATTCCACGCCGTCCAAGGTAAAACGGCTGTCCCCGATGCGATTTGCCCAACGCCCGATGAGCGCTCCGAGGTATCCGGTGGACGCCTCCAGCGCTCTCACGTCATCGTACCCGCACACCACGTCGGCAAGGTTTCCCGCCCTGTCCGGAACCATCATCTTCCAGATCGTTCCGCCAAAATCCGAGATCAGCACGCGCATCCCGCCCGTACCGATCAGCTCGTAGCCGGTAACCTGTCTGTCGTCGCTCAGACTCCCGAGCGGTTGAATAAGAACGTGTTTCATGCTTTTTCCTCCTTGTATCCGTCCGGGTTCATGGTCTGCCAGCGGTGGGCGTCCCGACACATTTCTTCCGGTCCGTACTGTGCGCGCCAGCCGAGAATGTCCGCCGCGCGCGACGGGTCCGCGTAACATTCATCGATGTCGCCCGGTCGCCGTTCGATAATTTTATACGGGATGTGCACCCCCGTGACCTTTTCATAGGCGCTCACCATGTCGAGCACAGAATATCCGACACCCGTGCCGATATTGTAGGTCTCGACGCCCTCAACCGCTCGTGCCCGCCGCAATGCGCACAGATGTGCACGCGCCAGATCCACTACGTGAATATAGTCACGCACACCCGTACCGTCATGTGTCGCGTAATCATTGCCGAAAACGCGCAGGTACGGCAGTTTTCCGGTAGCAACCTGCGTGATGTACGGGAAGAGGTTGTTCGGGATTCCCTTCGGGTCCTCTCCGATCTGTCCGCTTTCATGGGCGCCGATGGGATTGAAATAGCGCAGAATGGAAATGCTGAAGGTGTGGTCCGCCGCGTACAGGTCGCGCAGAATACGCTCAATCATCAACTTGGTCTCGCCGTACGGATTGGTCGTCGAGAGCGGGAAATCCTCGCGGATCGGCACGCTCGCCGGCTTCCCGTAGACTGTCGCGGAGGAGCTGAACACCAGGCGCCGCACGCCGTATTTTACCATGGTCTCGCACAAAATCAGTGTTCCCGTAATGTTATTGTGGTAATAGCGCAGAGGCTGAGCGCAGGATTCCCCTACTGCCTTCAAGCCCGCAAAATGGATGCAACTTTCAATCTCGTTTTCTTCAAATATGCGCTCGAGCGCGGAGCGATCCAGCAAATCCGCCCGATAACAGCGGACTTGCTTGCCCGTAATTTTCCGGATGCGTTCCAGCACACAGGGGTTGCTGTTGGAAAAGTTATCAACGACGACGACATCCTCCCCGTCACCGAGTAATTCCACCACGGTATGGGAGCCGATGAATCCGGCGCCGCCCGTAATCAATATCGCCATAGTACCTCCGCAAAGATATTTAAAAGGTTGGCTTTATTTTACTACAACTCAAGCCGTTTTTCAAGACATTCGCGTAATTTTTTCCTGATTTCCACACTTTCTCTTGACAAATCCTTTTTTTATGGTACAATATAAATGTCTCATATGAGACACATTGGAGGGCGGATGAAAAATAAAAAAGACTATTTTTTATGGAAGGACTTACCGGAGCCCCTGTGGGCGCAACTGTCGGGGGAAATGCAAACTACAGTGTTTTCTGCGGGTGAGGTGATCTTTCCGACCGAGCGGACCGAGCGTTGTCTGTGCCTTCTGGAATCGGGGTCTGCCAGGGTTTTCGCGCAGTCCCGAACGCCGGAACACGCGGTACTGCTACGGACGATGGATGGCGGTGCACTGTTTGGTGTTCACTGTGTTTTTTCCGCGCTGGAGCAGGCGCAAAGCTGTATTGTGGCGCAGAAAGAATGTCAGGTTCTCCTGATTCCCGCCGCGGCTTGGGAGCGGATTCTGATGTCCCATCCGCCGACCATGCAGGAATATGTCAAGTTTCTGACGCGACGTATTCAGTTTCTGAATCAGAAGATCCGGTATCTGACCGCGGGCGGCGCCGAATGTCGCCTGGCGCTCTACCTCCACTCCGCCATTCCCTGTGCGGACGAGCCGACCACGCTTCCCCATGCGGCGAACGCCCTTGCCGATCTTCTCAATCTGAGCCGCGCCTCGCTGTACCGCGCGTTTACAAAACTGAGCGAGGACGGCTTTCTTGAACGCTCCGGGCATCGGTACATTCTGCACCGACGCGAGGAACTGGTTCATTTCTACGGTTAAGTTTCAACATATAGTTGAAAAAATCTAATATACATTTATTTTTGAGGTGAACATCATGAAAAAAACAACAAAAATTTTCTCATCTGCCCTGGCAATTCTTTTGATTGCCGTTTTGTCCCTCGGTCTGTTTTCCTGCGCCAAGCAGCCGACCGTAGACAAGACGCTGGACATCAATGTGACCGTTCTGAGCGGAACCACCGGATTCGGCATGGCGCCGCTGATGCAAAGCGCCGCCGACGGCTCCGTCGGTCTGAACTACCACTTCACGGTGGAGTCGGATGCCTCCAATGTGACGGCCGGGCTGATTCAGGGAAAGATTGATATTGCCGCCCTGCCGACCAACGCCGCCTCGGTTCTTTACAATAAGACCAAGGGCGAGGTTCAGCTTCTCGCCCTCAACACCCGCGGTGTGCTGTATCTGCTGGATGGCGCGGATCAGAGAATTTCTTCGTTCGCCGACCTGCGCGGAAAGACCGTCGCGGTTCCCGCACAGAACCCGACGTTCATTTTCTCTTACCTGTGCGAGAAAAACGGTCTGACGGTCGGAAAAGACATTTTCATTGACAACAGCTACACCTCCCCCGCCGAGCTTCAGGCGAACGTCGCCTCCGGTCAGGTCAGTCTGGCGGTTCTGCCCGAGCCGATGGTGACAATTACGAAAGCCTCCAATCAGGCGGTCAAGGTTGTCCTGGATCTGACTGCGGAGTGGGACAAGGTTTCCCCCGCCGGATCGCTTGTCCAGGGTTGCGTGGTGGTCCGTCGGGAATTTGCCGAGGCACATCCCGCCGAGGTCAAAAAGTTCCTGGAGGAATATGAGGCATCCGTCGGCGAGGTCATCTCCTCTCCCGAAACCGCCGCCGAAAAGATCGCGGCTCAGGGAATCTTTGCCAAAGCCGCCGTTGCACAGAAGGCAATCCCGAACTGCAATCTTTGCTTTGTGACGGGGGACGACATGAAATCTGCCATGCAGGAATTTCTGAACATCATGCTCAAGGTGCAGCCCGCGTCAATCGGCGGGGCGGTTCCCGGGGACGACTTCTACTATATTGCGAAATAAGTGATGTCTATCATTCCCACGGTTTCCGTTTCTCCGAAGAAAGGCGCGTTCAGACCTCTCTTTGCCGCCCTGTCGGTCGCCTTTTGGATCACGGTCTGGTATCTTCTTGCCCTGTGGCTCGACAAGCCACTCCTGCTCCCAACGCCGCTCGCCGTAATCCAACGCATTGGTGAGCTGGCGTGTCACGGGGACTTCTGGCTTCGCGGCGCGCTGTCTCTGTGCAGGATTCTCGGAGGAATTCTTGCCGGGGCGGTTTTCGCCGTGCTCATCGGTTCACTGACGGCGACCTTTCCCGTTTGTCACGCCCTCATGTCTCCCCTGATCACGATCATCAAGTCCACTCCCGTGTCCTCTTTCATCATACTGGCACTCTTGTGGATTGATCGCGATATTTTGCCCGTTTTTATCTCTTTTCTCATTGTTTTTCCCGTCATGTGGTCCAACATCCACACCGGGTTTCGTTCCGTCCCACGGGCGTACCTGGAGCTTGCACAGGTCTTTCGTCTCTCGGGCTTCAAAAAGGTTCAGCGCATTTACATTCCCTTCACGCTTCCCTATTTTCTCTCCGCGTGCCGCTCCTCGCTCGGCTTGGCGTGGAAAGCCGGAATTGCCGCGGAGGTACTCGCTCTCCCCGCCATCTCCATCGGCAAGCAGTTGTATGAATCCAAGGTGTATCTTGAAACCACCGACCTGTTTGCATGGACGACGGTCGTGGTTTTGCTGAGCCTGCTTTTGGAGCAATGCGCGGAATGGATTTTCAGGCGTCTTCTGAGACGGCGTGGGCACCGGACTGCCTCCCCACCAGGCAAATCTCCCGGAACGCAAGGAGGAATGCCTCATGCCGCAGTTTGAAAATGTTACTTTTTCCTACAAGACAGAGGATTTCGGCAACTTCCCGCAGAAACCGCTTCTCGACCGATTTTCCATGTCCATCCCCGAGGGCGCCATCACAGTCATCACAGGTCCCTCGGGGTGTGGAAAAACCTCAACGCTGAAGCTACTCGCGGGAATTTTACAACCAATCTCGGGAAATGTTCGGCGTGAAACCGAAAACATTTCCTATTTGCCGCAGGAGGCGCTCCTGCTTCCGTGGCGAACTGCCGTCGAGAATGTGAATCTTGTGTTATCGGATACAAAAAAAACTCTCTCCGACGCCACCTTGTGGCTGGAGCGTGTTGAACTGGGACAGGCCGGGGCGCTTTATCCCGACGAATTGTCCGGAGGAATGGCGCAACGGGTCGCGCTGGCGCGAACGCTCGCCGCGAATGCCGATTTGCTTCTTTTTGACGAGCCGTGCCGCGGAATGGATCGCGCGCTTCACGAGCGGATGCTCGATCTGATTGCCGTGCAATGCGTCGGGAAGACGGCGGTCATTGTTTCCCACGACCCGACCGATCTGCGAATTGCAAATTATTCGGTTACGTTTCACGGTTCCTCACCGAACATCGTCCGGGTATCTTTGCCCGGTTGTCTGCCGTCATCGATGCCTCGCGACTGAAAAAGCCCCTCGCTCGCCTTTTACGGTAAGTGGGGGCTTTTTTGTTGCGTGTCTCTCCCTGCTTGATACCATGCATTTTGTTCACCGTTCAGCGGAGGATAACATTTTCCGCTCCAAGCAGGCGGACAAATTCTCCCATGAGAAACTCGCTCAGCGCGACTCCTCCGTGGTAGGCGCAATACCGCTTCGCTTTTTCGTCGTAAAACACCACCGGGACGCTACCCTCAAAAATTTCGATCAGATTCAGTGCTTTCCGATATGCGATTCCGTCAAAATCCGGGAGACGCAGATAGAGCCTGCGTGTTTTTGTCCCTGTTGTACTCGGCGCTTCCGATTTTCCGGACATCTTCGGCGTCTCCGGTGTCTCCGGCGCTTCCGGCATTTTCGGTACAGCCGGACTTCTCTCGGTGGGAACGTTATCGGTTATCGGTCGGCGGCTGGCGGTCGGTGACTGGCGGTGGTCGGTCGGCTCGGCGGCAACGCCGCTTGCCATGCCGTCGGTGAAGTTTTCATCGTCGATCAAGGGCAAGATGCTGTCCGCCAGCACTTTGGGCGCTTCATTGTCGCGGTAAGAGACCGTTCCCGTCACGCAGACCGCGCCATCATCATTTAAAAATTCGGCGTACTTATTGTAGATCTTCGGGAACACCAGACATTCGATCTCCGCATAGCCGTTTCCGTCCTGAAGCGTAAAGAATGCCATCTTCTCCTGGCTCCGGGTCACTTTCATCGTCAGATGCTGCAGTACCCCCGCAATTCTGACGCGAGTACGTTCGGCTACGACGTATTCCCCCGTTTCGTCGCGCTGTAACAGCGTATTGATTCCACGGGGCGCCAATGCCGCAAGGTGCCGTCGGTACCCATCCAGCATCTGACCGGAAAAGGTCATGCCGGAGACCTCCCTCTCCTGTGCCAGCTTCTCCTTGAGCGAAAATTCCGGCACATCCGGGTAATCAAAGCCTGCGGTGCGGGAGGACTGGTTCGGCGATTCCGCCCCGGTGTCTCCGCTCACGGGCAGTGCGAACATGTCCAACTGACCGCTGAGGTTATTCCGGGCGCGTTCGGCGTTCAGCTCCAACAGCTTTTCATACGAGGCGAGCAGTTGCCGCCGACGAATCCCGCCAAGGCCGTCAAATGCCCCCGCCTTTATCAGCCCTTCAAGCTGGCGTTTATTGATGTCAGACTTCCCCATGCGGGACAAAAAGTCCTCGGGCGAGGCAAAGTCGCCCCCGTGGGTGCGTTCCGCCACCACTGCCTCAATGAAGCTTCGCCCCACATTCTTGATCGCCTGCAATCCAAAGCGGATCCCGCGCACGCCGTCGCAGATCCCGACATGGAAAGTAGCGAAACTATCGTTGATATTCGGGGGGAAGATCGGAATTCCCCGCTTCTGGCATGCGGTGATATATTCGCCGGTTTTCGGGATATTTCCGAGCACACTGGTCAGGAGCGCCGCCATGTATTCGCCGGGATAATGCGCCTTGAGATAGGCGGTCCGGTAGGCGATCAGCGCGTATGCCGCGGCATGGGATTTATTGAACGCGTAGTTGGCAAAGTCCGCCATATCGTCAAACAGCTTTTCGGCGACCTCGCGGCTCACGCCGTTTTTCCCGGCGCCCTCAAAGAAGCTGTCGCGCTCCGCCTCCAGAACCTCCGCCTTTTTCTTTGCCATGGCGCGCCGCACAATATCGGCATGCCCGAAAGAATATCCCGCCACGGCGCGGAAAATATTCATGACCTGTTCCTGGTAGACAACACAGCCAAAAGTGGACTCCAGAATGGGCTTCAGTTGCGGTGTGAGGTATGTGATATCCTCCGGGTGCTGGCGGTTGTGGATATACGTCGGGATGGAATCCATCGGTCCCGGGCGATACAGGGCGATTGCCGCCTGCACGTCGTCCAGCGTCCGCGGCTTCAGTTCGGTCAGCATCTGACGCATGCCGGCGGATTCAAGCTGGAATACCCCGGCGGTATCCCCCGCGCCAAGGAGGGCGTAGGTCGCCTCATCTGTCAGCGGCACATGCTCCAGGGAGAAATCCGGAACCGTTTCCCTGACCTGAAGCTCGGCGTCGTGGCAAATAGTCAGATACCGCAGTGAAAGAAAGTCAAATTTCAGAAGCCCGAGGTGCGAGAGCGTGTCCATGTCGTACTGAGAAATCACGACATCGTTGCTCACGGCGAGCGGTACGAAATCGTACAGCTTCTGCTCCGTAATCAGTACGCCCGCCGCGTGGACGGACATGGTACGTGGCATTCCCTCCAGCGACATCGCGGTATCCACAAGCGTACGTACCTGTTCGGATTCCTCGTACAATCGTTTCAAATCCGGTAGGCGCAGCGCCTTTTCAATCGAAATTCCCGGCTCCTGCGGGATGGCGCGCGCCACGGGATCGACCGTTCCGTACGGCAACCCGAGCGCCCGCCCCACATCACGGATAGCGGCGCGCGCCGCCAGTGTGCCGAAGGTAATGATTTGGCAAACGTGATCTGCACCGTATTTTTCCGTCACGTACGCAATCACCTCATCACGTCGGTTATAGCAGAAATCCACATCTATATCCGGCATGCTGACACGCTCCGGGTTCAGAAAGCGCTCAAAAAGCAGGTCGAACGCGATGGAGTCAACGTCTGTAATGCCAAGCAGAAACGCAACCAGGCTTCCCGCGCCGGAACCACGTCCGGGTCCGACGGGAATTCCGCGCCCCTTGGCAAAATTCACGTAATCCGCCACAATGAGGAAATAATCCGCGTACCCCATTCTCTCAATGACGGAAAGTTCATATTCCATGCGGGCGCGATACTCTTCCTCCGGATGAGGCGCGGACGAGGAGTCGTAGCGCAGCATTCCCTCCTGTTTGCGACGAATCAGCCCCTGCTCCGACAGGCGACGCAGGTACGCGCCGGAAGAAAGCCCGTCCGGACAGGGAAAATGCGGCAGGTGAACATCGGAAAGATCAAGCGTCAGGTTGCACTGCTCGGCAATCCGCACGGTATTGTCCAGCGCCTCCGGGCAGTCGCGGAACAACTCTGCCATTTCCTGCGTGGTTTTGTAATAAAATTCATCGGTTTCAAATCCGATCGGACGCCCGTCGCTAATGCAAGTGTTCGTCTGAATACACAGGAGAACCGCCTGCTTATCGGCGTCGGCGCGGCGGAGGTAGTGGCAGTCGTTGGTCGCGACCAGCGGGAGGTTGCTCTCGCGCGCCAAACGAATCAAGTCAGCGCGAATCTGTCTTTGCTCGGCAAGCCCGTGGTCCTGAAGCTCAATGTAAAAATTGCCCTCGCCAAAAAGTCCCGCGTAGGCGCGGGCAATCTTGACCGCCCCCGCAAAATCTCCGGCAAGCAGAAGCTGCGGAATCTGCCCGGCAAGGCAGGCGGACAAGCCGATCAAACCCTCGGTATGCGCGGCGAGGAGCTCCAGATCAACGCGAGGCTTAGAGTAAAAACCCTCGATAAAGCCCTTGGACACCAGATACATCAGATTGCGGTACCCGGTCTCATTCTTGCACAGTAAAACCAGGTGGAAGCCACTTCTCTCCCCGCGCACGGCATTTTTATCGAAGCGGGAGCCGGGGGCGACGTACACCTCGCACCCGATGATCGGCTTGATGCCCGCCTCCCGGCACGCGGTATAGAATGCGACCGCGCCGTACATGGCGCCGTGATCGGTCAGTGCGACTGCGGTATGACCGCACTCGCGGGCGCGCTCCGGGATCTCCCGAATGCGGCAGGCGCCGTCCAGCAGGCTGTATTCACTATGCAAATGGAGATGGACGAAATCTTGCATACTTCCTCCAAAATTCAACTGCAATTATAAAATATCAATGTATGGTTTATTTTTTCTGCGTATCCGGAACGTTTTGCGCGGCGGATGGCGCATTTTCTGCGGATTCCTGCGCCATCTGCACCAGCTTTTGCATCCGATGATTTAAGCCGGATTTCGTGATAGGCGGATCATGCTCCGCAGCCAATTCGACCATGCTCGCGTCGGGATGCAGCAATCGAAGCTCCGCTGTCTCCCGAAGCGCCGTCGGAACATGGTTCCATGCCAGTGAATTTTGTAATGCGCGGATTGCCGCAACCTGATTTGCCGAAGCCGCCACGGCGCGGCGGATATTGCGCGTATCGCAATTTGTCGCACGGTTCTCCGCGTTGCGGATGTCCCGGTTGATTTTGCTGTTAATCAGGGCAAACAGCGCCTTGTGCGTGTGCAGGTAGGAAAGCACATCCTCGATCGCCGCGCTGTCCTTATAATACAGTCCGACGCCGCGCTTTCTTTTGATGATTTTCGGCGGAAATCCGAGCGAGGTCAAAAGCGTTATCAGTTCCGCGGCAGATTTTTCATCGCGACAATGCAATTCCAAATGATAAGCGTGCCCGGGATCGGTGATTCCCGCGGATGCCGTGAAGACGCCGCGCAAAAAATAGCGCACGCAATGTTCACATTTCAAATCCATCAGTTCCGTCAACGGGAGGTCCGACATGCTGAGCTTTTGCAAAAAAGAGAGCGCCCGCCGGGACACCACCTGTACCTCAACGTACCGACGACGCCCTTGAATGATTTCCCGGCTTTCCGTCGCCGCGTGAAGCACGCCGCACAGAGCGTTTTCCGCCGCCGTCGCGACCTCCGCGTTCGGAAAATCGAAATACATTCTCTGCCCCTCAACGCGCGCGCAAAACGCCAGCCCATACACCAGCGCGTAGCGGCAACAGGGATTTTTCGGCGGTTCTTCTTCTATCCACTCTTTTTTACATTGCTCCGAAAACAGCATTTTACTCCCCTAAAAATCAACCATTGTTTGAATTAATCAACTGTAGCTCGGGGGCAAGGCGGATATTCGTCTGTTTTTCCACCTCGTACACGATCGTTTCGATCAGTCGAGTTACATCCTCCGCCGTCGCACTGCCGAGATTGACAATGAACCCCGCGTGCTTCTCCGACACCTGTGCGTCACCGATTCTTCGCCCTTTCAGCCCGCATTGCTCAATCAATGCTCCGGCGAACGCGCCTGTCGGACGCTTGAACACGCTCCCGGCGCTCGGGTAATTCAGCGGCTGTTTATCTTTCCTTTTTTGCATATTTTCCCGCATTTTTTCATGGATCGCCACCTGGTCTGCCTGCGGTGTCAACTCCATGCCGACCTTGATGACTGTAAATTCGGGATGATGCAAAAACACACTCTCGCGATAGGAAAACATCAATTCCTCCCCGCAAAGCCGCCGCACGTGGTCGGTTTCGCGGTCATAGACGTCCGCATAGGTGACGATACCGCTCATCTCCCCGCCGTACGCCCCCGCGTTCATGCAAACCGCCCCGCCGAGACTTCCCGGAATTCCGTAGCAAAATTCCATCCCGGACAGGCAATTTTTCGCGGCAAATACGGCAAGTCCCGTCAGCGATTCTCCGCACGCGGCAATCAGCGTTGCTCCCTCGGCTCTTCGCCCGCACACACTGTCGGTACAAATTACCATGCCCCGGTATCCCTCATCGGAAAACAGGACGTTACTGCCGCGTCCGAGCAAAAACACCGGACATTCCGCGTGCTTCGCCTCCCGGAGAGTCCGGATCAGCTCCTCCTCTGTGCGTGGTTCGGCAAAAAGGTCCGCCGCGCCGCCGATGTGAAACGTCGTATATGGTGCCAGCAAAACCGCGGTACGGTGTGGAATTCCCAGTGTGCGCAAGCGTTCAGTCACCATTTTTTCCGCGTGGTCGCGTTGCGTTTTCATCCGTCGGATCCCTCCCCTGCGTTCAGCGCCGTTTACAAAAGTATATCCAACAACTCACCGAGATGTTCTATGGTATAGGTGGGGGTCAGGTCGGACGGTGCGACCCGGGCGTGCGCAATGCCATGCGGACAGAATCGGCAGGTATCCGTCCCCCAGCGGACTCCGCCGGCAATATCCGAGCTGAGCGAGTCGCCGACGACCAGCGTTTCAGACGGCTCGAGGTCCGGCAGCGCCGCTCTGACCAGTGCAAAATAAGCCTCCGACGGCTTGGCGCACCCCATCTCCTCCGAAATGAAGCAATGCGAAAACAGTGGCGCCAAAGGTGAAGGAAAGAAACGTCCCTGCTGCACCGAGGTGTTTCCGTTGGTAATGGCGCTGAGGCGATATTTTCCCGCCAAGGCGCGGCAGGTTTCCAGCGCCCCGTCCATCAGGTAGGACTTTTTTGCAAGAGCCGCGCGGTAAGTGCGGTCAAAAAGTGCCCCGTCCATGCGCTCCCAGCCATAGGTACGTCCCAACTCATCAAATCGCCGGGAGAGTAGTTTTTCCCGGGTGATTTCCCCGCGCTCAAGCATTTTCCAGTATCGGTCGTTGATGTCGGAATACGTTGTGATTACTTCCTCCGTTGCCGGGAAGCTAAACGCGTTCAGTGCGTCGATCATGGCATCGTGCTCGGCAAGGTCGAAGTTGAGCAGAGTATTGTCTACGTCAAACAATAAATCACGGTATTTTTTCATCAGTTTACTCTCATTTCCATGGAAAGTTGTCCGATTCTGCGGATTTTCCGGTCTGTTTCGCCGCAAAATCGCAATCCGGTCTTATGTTTTCATTTTATCACATTTCCCTGAGAAAAGCAAGTCCGATTTTCCATGGTGCGGGCGGCATAAAATTTTTCACAAACAATCCTGCGGGGCTTGAAAAAAAAAGAAAATTGCGGTATAATATATTGTTAGAAGTTTTTGAGGGGGATTTCATCACATGGCAGTCAATGCAGAACGCTCTGTCGGCAAAATTCACCTTGGGATCGGGCTGGTCGGATTCGGCAATATGGGAAAAACTCATGCCTATGCCGTAAAGAATCTCCCGTTTTTTTACCCCGGGGTATCGTTTCGTGCCGCCATCGCCGGAGTGTGCGTCACTGACCCGGCGCGTGCCTCGGACTATGCTGCCCAATACGATCTGGGCACGCCCGCCGCGTCCTTCGACCAGCTCCTGGCTCTGCCGGGTGTGGATGTGATTGACATCTGCACGCCCAACAACACCCACTACGACCTGATCTGTCGGGCGCTGGAGGCGGGAAAGCATGTTCTGTGTGAAAAGCCGTTATGTGTCACCCCCGAGGAGGCGCGGGACATTGCCCGGCGCGAGGCACAGAGTGGGCTGACCTGCGGCATGGTCTTCAACAACCGTTTTATGGCACCGATCATGCGCGCCAAGCAGTTCATCGAGGACGGGCGGCTCGGGCGTATTCTCTCCTTCCGTATCAGTTACGATCACAACACCTCCACCTTTGCCGACCGCGCCCCGGGCTGGAAGCAAAAGGGCGACTTTGGCGGCGGCGTTCTGTTTGACCTCGGTTCGCACGTCATCGACCTGATTTCTTACCTTTGCGGTCCGATCGACACTGTGGAGGGCTTGTCGCAGATCGCGTTTCCCCGCCACGGTGCGTGGGAGACCAACGCAGACGAAGCGTTCTATCTTCTTGCGAAACTTCGTTGCGGCGCCTGCGGCACGATCGTTGCCAACAAGCTGGCGACCGGCGCCTGCGACGACCTGAATCTGGAAATTTTCGGCGAGCGCGGCAGTCTGAAATATGCACTGTCCTCCCCGGAATGGCTTTATTTTTACGACAATGACCGCCCGTCCGATCCAATCGGCGGCGAGAGAGGCTTTACGCGCATTGAGTGCGGCGGGCGGTATCCGTTGCCGGGCGGGCAGTTTCCCTCCCCCAAGGCGACCGTCGGCTGGCTTCGCTGTCATGTCGCCTCCATGTACGAGTTTCTGCAATGCGTATCCGAAAACGTCCCGTTTTCGCCCTCGCTCGCCGAGGGGGCGTATGTGCAGGAGGTCATGCGCGCCGCGGTCGATTCGGACCGGGACGGAACGCGAAAGCATGTAGGTTGGGAGGACGGAAATGGATAAAATTCCGGGACTTACCCTGATCGGGCTGACCGGTCCCAGCGGCGCGGGAAAAAGCTATATTGCCGACCTGTTCGCACAAAACGGAATTCCCTCAGTCAACACCGATGAGGTCTACCACTCCTTGCTGATTCCGCCGTCGCCGTGCCTTGACGCTCTGGCTGACGCGTTTTCACCCGCCATTCTGCGCCCGGACGGGTCTTTGGATCGCGGTGCGCTTTCCGCGTTGGTATTTGAGAAAACCGAACAGGGCGCGACTCGGCTGGCAACGCTCAATCGAATTTCCCATCGTTTTATCCTGGAGCGTTGTCACGAAATTCTGTGTCGGCTTGCCGCGGACGGCGCGCGGTTTGCCATTCTGGATGCGCCGCTTCTCATTGAGGCGGGGCTTTGCGACGTGTGCGACCGGGTCATCGTGGTACTGGCAGACCGGGAACTTCGGTTACGCCGACTGATGGCGCGGGACACGCTGTCCAAAGAACAGCTTTTGGCGCGGCTGGATGCGCAACCCGGCGACGAGTTTTATCGGGACCACGCCGACGACGTGATCTGCAACAATTCCTCCCCGGAGGAGGTCGAACGGCAGGTCTCCCGCATTTGCCGGGAGCTGAGACGGGAGGAGGCTGCGAAATGACAAAGAGCATGGAAACACGCAAGCCTCTGTATGTTGTCCTGCTTCTCCTCCTGTTTGCGGCGCTGTCTTTGATGGTCCTTCTGATGCCCGGAGGCAGGCTGCGCGTTCTGATCGAGAAGCGGCGGTATCCTCGGGAATATCGGGAATACGTGACCAAATACGCTGAATTGTACGAGGTTCCGGAAGCCCTGGTTTATGCCGTCATCCGCACGGAGAGCCGATTTCAGGCGGATGCGGTTTCCCCTGCCGGCGCCGTGGGGCTGATGCAACTCATGCCGGCAACCTTCCGCGACATTTCCGACAACATTCTGGATGAGTTTCTGGACGACGGCATGATCCGCGACCCGGAGACCAACATCCGCTACGGTGTTTGCTATCTGCGCTGGCTTTACCGCACGCTCGGGAATTGGACCAACAGCATTGCGGCGTACAACGCAGGAATCGGCAACGTTCGAAAATGGGAGAAAACCGACGGGCTTGCCGACGCGGACGGTGAGCTGATCGTACACGAGATTCCCTACGACGAGACCCGCCAATACGTCACCTCCGTCCTGCGCGCCCGGAATGCGTATCAGCGGCTGTACTACCCCGCCCAATGATTTTGGGTTTCAAATTCACAATAAGTGTTTCAGAAGAAAGGAAAAACATCATGGCAGAAGAAAAGAAATACGACAATCTGACGTACCAGAAGAAGTCCTTTTACGAAATTTTCGGTGCGGATTCCCAGGAAGTCAAGGATGCTTTCCGCTACGCAAAGGACTACATGACGTACCTGGACGCCTCCAAGACCGAACGGGAAGCGGTCGTCGCTTCCATCGCGATGCTGGAGAAAAACGGCTATCGTCCCTACGATCTGGGAGACGAAATCCACGCGGGAGACAGGCTCTACTACAACAACCGTGGCAAGAATCTGTTCGCGTTCCGCGTCGGCTCCGAGCCGATCAACCGCGGAATCCGCATCGTTGCCGCGCACATCGACTCCCCGCGTCTTGACATCAAGCCCTGCCCGCTGTACGAGGAGAATGGCACGGCTTATTTCAAGACCCACTACTACGGCGGCATCCGCAAGTACCAGTGGGTCACGGTTCCGCTTGCCCTGCACGGTGTGATTGTCCGCAAGGACGGAAGCTCGTTTGACCTCAACATCGGCGAGGACGAAAAGGATCCCATCTTCTACGTCAGTGACCTGCTTCCCCACCTCGGACGCGCCCAGAACGAAAAGCCGCTCGGCACCGCCATCCCCGCGGAGAAGCTCAATGTAATCGTCGGCGGGCTTCCCCTGACCGATGAAAAGGACCTCAAGGACGCCATCAAACTCAACGTCCTGCGCCTCCTGAACGAGAAATACAACATGACCGAGCATGATTTCCTGTCGGCGGAGCTGTGCGTCGTTCCGGCGCTCAAGGCAAGAGAGGTCGGCTTTGACCGCTCGATGATCGCCGGTTACGGACACGACGACCGCGTATGCGCATATCCTGCTCTGACGGCACTGCTCGCAGCGGACGACAGCGTTCACACGCACATGGTCATCCTCGCGGACAAGGAAGAGATCGGCAGCGAGGGCGCGACCGGCATGCAGTGCGAATTTGTGCTCGACCTGATCGATGCGCTGGCAGAGGCGCTCGGCGGCAAGGCATCGGTCATCCGCGCGCACTCCAAGTGCCTGTCCTCCGATGTCACGGCGAACTTTGACCCGAATTATCCCGACGTATTCGAGCTCCGCAACGCCTCCATCATCAACTGCGGTGTTTCCATCGCGAAATACACCGGCTCCGGCGGAAAGGGCGGCACCAACGACGCCTCGGCTGAGTACACCGCGTGGGTGCGCAACACGCTGGACGCGGCGGGTGTTGTCTGGCAGATTGCCGAGCTGGGTCGCGTGGATGCGGGCGGCGGCGGAACCGTTGCCAAGTACCTCTCCAAGCACAACATCGACACCATCGACATCGGTGTCGGCGTGACCTCTATGCACGCGCCGTACGAGCTGATTGCCAAGGCGGACCTCTATGAGGCGCATCGGGCATTCCTCGCGTTCCTGCGCGCGTAAAATTTCATTTTTTCAAAGCCATCGCGCCATGAGCGCTTCCATGCCGAAGTGGGCTTGGAGCGAAATAACTATCAAGGAAAGGGGGCGGAGTCGCTGTGTCCATCCGGGAAAAATTACAGGCACTGGAAGAAAAATTTCTTGCGCTGGAAGCATCGTTTTCCGCCCCCGACGCCATGTCCGACCCTGCGCGGTACGCCGCGCGGATCAAGGAATATCATCGACTGACGCCGATCATGCAGGTCTACCGCTCGTGGGAAAGCGCGCGGGCTGACATGGAGGAAGCCGAGAGGCTTTTGCAAACGCCGGACGCGGACAGCGAGCTTCGGGTGCTGGCAAACGAGGAGATCGGGCATCGGAAAAAGCTCCTGGCTTCCTTAGAGCGCGAGCTGACCGTGCTTCTTTTGCCGCGCGACCCAAATGACGACAAAAACGTCATGGTGGAAATCCGCGCGGGAACCGGCGGCGAGGAGGCGGCACTGTTCGTCTCCGACCTGTTCCGGATGTACAGCATGTACGCCGCGTCGCAGAAATTCCGCCTCAGCGTCATGAACCGAAGCGAAACGGAGCTGGGCGGCTACAAGGAAATTATCTTTATGGTCGAGGGGGACGGCGCGTATTCGCGTTTCCGATTTGAAAGCGGCGTCCATCGCGTCCAGCGTGTCCCTGCCACAGAATCGCAGGGACGGATTCAGACCTCAGCGGCGACCGTCGCGGTTCTGCCGGAGGCGGAGGAGATCACAGTTCACATCGACCCCGCCGACTTGATTTTTGAAAGCTGCAAGTCTTCCGGCGCGGGCGGTCAGCACGTCAACAAGACGGAATCCGCCGTCCGGTTGACGCACAAACCGACAAACATTGTTGTGGAATGTGACCAGGAGCGCAGTCAGTTCAAAAACCGCGATCTGGCGCTGAAAATGCTGCGCACCCGACTTTACAACCGTGAACAGACACGTCAGCAGGACGAAATTGCCGCCTCGCGGCGATCGCAGGTCGGCTCCGGCGATCGCAGTCAACGCATCCGAACCTACAATTTCCCGCAGGGTCGGGTAACGGATCATCGCATCGGGCTGACGCTTTATTCACTGGAATCCTTTATGAACGGCGACATGAACGACATGATCGACGCGCTGATCAGCGCCGACACAGCAGAACGTCTGCGCGCGGGAGACGGTGAGGCGGGAGCGACGTTCTGATCGTCGTTCGCCCGATACCGATGCCTATCCGCCGCTATTGTCAATCACCGAAAACAGGAGAGCAAGTTTTGAACACCGAACACATCCGCATTGACCATTTACAGGCACAAATGCAAGACATCCGGCACGCCGCGGACATTCTGCGCCGCGGGGGGCTGGTCGTTTTCCCCACCGAGACGGTTTACGGTCTGGGAGGGGACGCCACAAGTGCCGCCTCCGCCAAGAAAATTTACGCGGCTAAGGGCAGACCGTCCGACAACCCGTTGATTATACATATCGCCGAGCCGGGAGACGCCGCGCTCTACGCGCACACCTCCCCCTGCTACGAGCGGCTCGCCAAGGCATTTATGCCCGGTCCGCTCACCGTCATCATGCCCCGTCGGTCGATCATCCCGACGGAAACGACCGGGGGCTTGGAAACGGTCGCCGTACGGTGCCCGTCGCATCCGGTTGCCAATGCGCTGATCCGCGCCGCGGGGGTACCGATCGCCGCGCCCTCCGCCAACCTGTCCGGAAAGCCCTCACCGACCTGCGCACAGCATGTTGCAGAAGACATGGACGGGCGCGTGGACGTGATTCTTGACGGTGGCACATGCGAGATCGGGCTGGAGTCTACTATTGTGAAAATTGAGAACGAGGATACTGTGACACTTCTCCGCCCGGGCGGCATCACCTATGATGCGCTTTGCATGGTGGTGAGGACCGTCAACATCGCCCGCGCGGTTTCCGAAAAACTGGGGGAAAACGAACGTCCTCTCTCCCCCGGCATGAAGTACCGTCATTACGCCCCCGACGCTCCGGTCGTTTTACTGGACGGCGCACCGGAAAAGGTTCTCGCTTTTCTGACAGAAGAGCAGTCGCGCGGAAACTGCGCGGTTCTGTGTTATGACGAGGAGCTTCCCTTCCTGCCGCAGGCGCATTGCTTCCCTGTCGGCGCCGCGGACGACCTGAGCACTCACGCGCAGACCTTGTTTTCCGCTCTGCGCGAGGCGGACCGTTCCCACCCGGACGTGATATATGCGCATCTCCCCCCGAAAGAGGGACTGGGACTCGCGCTCTACAACCGCATGATTCGCGCCGCAGCGCACACCATCCGGACAATTCTCTGACGAAATAAACCAACGGAAAGGCAGATCAAGACATGGCAAAAAGCAAAAAAAAAGGAGCGGCAGCCGAACAGCTCAGTCTCCCCCCCGCACCGGTTGAAATCCAGCCGATCACGGAAACCATCGAAAAAAATTACATGCCTTACGCGATGAGCGTTATCATCTCCCGCGCCATTCCCGAGATCGACGGTCTCAAGCCTGCGCACCGGAAATTGCTATACACGATGTACAAAATGGGGCTGATTACGGGAAGCAGAACCAAGAGCGCCCATGTTGTCGGTCAGACGATGACCCTGCATCCGCACGGCGACGCCGCTATTTATGACACCATGGTTCGACTGACACGCGGGAATGCGACGCTCCTGCATCCGCTGGTGGATTCCAAAGGCTCGTTCGGCAAGAGATATTCCAGCACTATGGTCTGCGCCGCGCCGCGTTACACCGAGGTCAAGCTGGAGCAGATCTGCAACGAGTTGTTCCGTGGCATCGACAAGGACGCGGTCGACATGGTAGACAACTACGATGGCACTGTCAAGGAACCGACTCTCCTCCCCACTTCCTTCCCGAACATTCTCGTCATGCCCAACTCCGGCATCGCCGTCAGTATGGCGTCGGAAATCCCGTCGTTCAACCTGGCGGAAATCTGCGACGGAACCATCGCGCTCCTCAAAAAGCCGAATCTGCCCATTGAAAAATTCATGGAAATCGTCAAGGCACCCGACTTTTCCGACGGCGGCATCCTGCTCTACGATGAGGCGGGCATCCGGAAGATTTACGAGACCGGGCAAGGCAGTATTCCCCTGCGAGCCCGCTACAACTACGACAAGCAGAACAACTGCATTGACATCATTCAGATTCCCTACGCCACAACTCTGGAGCTGATTATGAAAAAGCTGACCGACCTTGCCAAGGCGGGAAAGCTGAAGGAGGTTTCCGACTTCCGCGACGAGATCGACATCAGCGGCTTCAAGCTGACACTGGATCTGCGGAACAACGTCAATCCCGACAAGTTGATGAACCGCCTGTTCCACTGCACGCCGCTCCAGTGCAATTTCAACTGCAACATCAACGTTCTGATTGATTCCGTGCCGCGCACCATCGGTGTCATGGACCTGCTACGGGAATGGATCCGCTTCCGCATGGGCTGTGTCCGTCGCGAACTGACCTTTGATCTGAAGAAAAAGCAGGACAAGCTGCACCTGCTCCTGGGACTTGCCAAGGTGCTGGCGGATATTGACAAGGCAATCCGGATCATTCGCAAAACCGAACAGGACGAGATGGTCATTCCCAACCTCATGGCGGGCTTTGACATTGATGAAATTCAAGCCAACTACATTGCCGACATCAAGCTGCGCAACCTCAACCGGCGCTACATTCTGGATCGCATCAGCGAGGTCAAGGACCTGGAGAGCGCGATCGAGGAGATCAATGCCCTCCTGACCGACGATCTGAAGCTGAAAGCGTACATTGCCAAGCAGCTCGCGGATGTCAAGCAGAAATACGGTCAGCCGCGGCGCACCATGATTATCGGAAGCGACAGCGTTGAGGCTTACATCGAGGAACCGTCCACCGACAACACCCCGGTGCGCCTGGTCATGACGCGCGAGGGATATTTCAAAAAGCTGAGCATGCGCCCGAATGTCGCTGTCGCGACCGAGGAACAGCACAAACTCAAGGAGGGCGACAGCGTTCTTCTGTCGGTCGAGGCAAAGAACACCGATGAACTGATCTTCTTCTCGGATCGCGCCCAGATGTACCGCGCGCGCGTTTCCGATTTTGACCAGACCAAGGCAAGTCTGATCGGCGACTTCCTCCCCATCAAGCTGGGCATGGAGGACGGAGAACGTCCCCTGATGATGAACATTCAGAACAGCTTCCCCGCTCACGACCACATCGTCGTGCTCTTCCAGAACGGAAAAGGCGTCCGCATTTCCCTCTCCGCTTACGAGACAAAAGCCTACCGCAAAAAGCTGACCGGTGCATATTCCGATGTCTCGCCCGCGGTTGCGGTCCTGTACGAAAAGGCAAACAAGCCACTGGATCTGCTGCTGATTACAAGCGACCGCCGCGCCATTCTGATGAAATCCTCACTCATCCCCGAGAAGGCGACGCGCACGTCCCAGGGCGTTCAGGTCGTCACTCTGCGTCCCAAGGCGACGCTCTCCCGCGTTGTCTCTGCCCCCGCGAGCGAGAATACCTTTGAAAATGTCAAAGGCTACCGCAAGATCAAGATTCCCTCGGCAACGACCGAGCTGAAAACAGAGGACTTCTCCATCATTGTTGCAGCTGCAAAATAAAACACACATCATGCAGGATTGGCAGAAATGT
>CAKSNQ010000018.1 GCA_934476315.1 uncultured Eubacteriales bacterium | reverse complement strand
CGCGCCGCAACAACGCGGCGCTTTGCGCATTGGGGAGGGGTGGCAGAGTTGCCACATCCCTCCCCAGACCCCTCCCGATGGTTCGCTGAAATAGTAGGAAGCCGGGCGAGTGGAAACTCTCAACGAGTTTTCCCATCGCCGCTTGAGATAGTTTCAACACGGACTTTCGGCGCACAGCCAAGGAAGTAGGAGGAGGCGGAGGGAGAAAACTTCGGCGTTTGAGATGGTTTCTCCCTCCGCAAGAACCGCTAAAAGAATATTGTCTTTGCTGTGCAGAAAATCCGGATGCATTTCGATTGTTGTCTGCTTCTACTTTTGGCTAAAGACTTCATGCCGGATGTGGGGGGAGGACCCCTCAGGCGTCGGGGTTGCTCCCCCGCACACCCCCTACTCCGTGGCTGGATGCGCGTCGTGCCGCGTGGGTCTGCGTGCGTAGCCGCAGACGGACCCCATACCCCTCCCGTCAGTCACTGACGGAGCGACAGTCGATGGGGGCTTCGCTCGAACCTTTGGTCTCAACCTCCCCCACGCTTATCCGCGCGCCGCTCTTGACAAAATCGGCGGTGTGTGATATAATTCCTATATTATAGATGTAGCCAAAGGAGTAACAGGCATGGCTGATGAGTTGAATCTTTCCGAGCAGGAGCAGATCCGCCGGGACAAGCTGGCAAAGCTGGTGGAGGAGGGGCACAACCCTTACACGCTGACCAAGTACGAGGTCACGGCACATTCCACCGATATTACCGAACATTTCGACACGACCGAGGGAAAAGAATTTTCCGTCGCAGGGCGTCTGATGTCCCGGCGTGTGATGGGCAAGGCGTCGTTCTGCCACATTCAGGATCTCAAGGGCACCATCCAGGCGTACGTTGCCCGGGATGCCATCGGTGAGGAGGCGTATGCCGCCTTCAAAAAGGACGACGTGGGCGATATTGTCGGTATCAAGGGCACGGTATTCCGCACGCAGACCGGAGAGGTTTCGTTGCACGCGACCGAGTTTACTCTGTTGTCCAAGAGCCTGTCTCCGCTCCCCGAAAAGTTCCACGGGCTGACCAACGTTGATCAGCGCTATCGCCAGCGCTACGTTGACCTGATTACCAACGCCGAGAGCAAGGAGACGTTCATCAAGCGTTCCCGCATTATCAGCGCCATTCGCCGCTTTCTGGACGCGCAGGGCTTCATGGAGGTTGAGACGCCCATGCTGGTTGCCAACGCGGGCGGCGCGGCGGCAAGGCCGTTCGAGACGCACTTCAACGCGCTGGACGAGGATTTCAAGCTACGCATCTCACTGGAACTGTACCTCAAGCGTCTGATCGTCGGCGGACTGGAGCGCGTGTACGAGATCGGGCGGGTGTTCCGCAACGAGGGACTGGACACACGGCACAACCCCGAGTTTACGCTTATGGAGCTGTACCAGGCGTACACCGATTACCACGGCATGATGGACCTGACCGAGAATATGTACCGCACCGTCGCCCGGGAGGTGTTGGGCACGACGACCATCACCTACGGCGGCGTTGAGATGGATCTGGGCAAGCCGTTCGCGCGCATCACGATGAAAGATGCCGTTAAACAGTATTCCGGCGTGGATTTCAACGAGATTCACACGCTGGAGGAGGCGCGCGCCGCCGCGCGGGAGCATCACGTCGCCTACGAAGAGCGCCACAAGAAGGGAGATATTCTCAACCTGTTCTTTGAGACGTTTGTCGAGGAGCATCTGATCCAGCCGACGTTCGTCATGGATCACCCGGTCGAGATTTCGCCGTTGACCAAGCGTAAGCCCAACGATCCCGACTACGTGGAGCGCTTTGAATTTTTCATGAACGGCTGGGAAATGGCGAATGCGTATTCCGAGTTGAACGACCCGATCGACCAGCGGGCGCGCTTTGCCGCACAGGAGGAGCAGTTCGCGCAGGGAGACGAGGAAGCAAACCATACCGACGAGGACTTTTTGCACGCGCTGGAGATTGGCATGCCGCCCACAGGCGGTATCGGCTACGGAATCGACCGTATGTGCATGCTTCTGACCGATTCCCCTGCCATCCGCGACGTGCTTCTGTTCCCCACCATGAAGCCGCTGGAGCAGTAAAGAAAATACGTCAATTGCAAAACCGGACGGGGCTGTCGCATCTGCGACAGCCCCGGACAGTCGGCGGATAGTAACCGTCGAAGCAGGTACAGGGGGCGTCCGAGCGCGCCCTGTTTTTATACACAGACCGGAGGGAGAGGCAGGAATGAACGCAACGGAGAACATTTGGGATGAATTGATCGGCGCGGCGCTCAGGGTGCTCGCTCCCCGCAAGATTTCGAGCATTGTCGAGGCGGGCGGCGTGGCGGCGGCGGTGGAATCCGCGTCGGGGAAGATCTATGTGGGCGTGTGCGTGGACGGCGCCTGCACGCTTGGAATCTGCGCCGAGAGAAATGCCATTTTCAACATGATTACCAACGGCGAGGGGGAGATCAGACGCGTTGTTGCGCTGAATTGGGAAGGAAAGGCGATGCCGCCCTGCGGCGCCTGCCGGGAGCTGATGACCCAGCTGATGCCGGGCAACTATCAGAAGATCGAGGTCATGCTGAATCGCGAGGGGAACAAGATCGTTACGCTGGGCGAGCTGACGCCCGACTGGTGGATCTGAAGGTGGCGCGGCACATGCAGAGGTGCGCGGCGGTATATTCGCGCGTGGTCGTATAGTCGTTCAAAACCGCGCCCGGCGGTGCGTTTGCGGTCGTCGACCCGCGAAATCAGTAAAAGGGGAGGTCGGAATCCCGACCGAAATTTGAAATGGGCTGTCGCAGATGCGACAGCCCATTTTTGTGCGTTGTTATTTCGTTTCGTCCTCGAATGAGGTGTCCGTTCCGAGCGAGGCAAGAGCCTGCGCGCTGAAATAATCCAGCGGGTTGACCGACAAGCCCTTGACGGTCATTTCCATGTGCAGGTGCGGCTCCTCGGCGAGCTCGGTCGTGGCGGTGTTGCCGACGGTTCCGATCTGCTGGCCGCTCTTGATGGTGGCGCCGACGGTGACATCGCCGGGGAAGTCCGCCGACAGATTCTTATAGATCGTGTAGCTGTCGCCGCTGTGCGACAGTGCCAGGCATTTGCCCATCAGGGCGTCGTCCCAGATCTGGGAGACCACGCCGTCCGCCGCGGCATAGACCGGCGCCGCTTCCTTGGTGGTCATATCGACGCCAAGGTGAATCCGATAGTCTCCCATGGTCGTTGAGTAGACCTGGAGAGTGGAGTCATAGCCCTTGGCAACGACGCCGGACACGGGAAGCGCCAGTTCGGGAACGGAAGAGGTCGGCTTCGGGTCCTTATCCTCGCCCGGCTTGTCCTTTCCGTCGTCATCCTTGCCGGTGGTGGGGTCCTTGTCGGTGTCGGAGGGCTTGTTCGGGTCATCGGGGTTCTGGGAGGGATTGCCGGGGTTTTCCTTGCGATCGTCGGGCTTGCTGGCTTTCTTGACGCGATTGGAAATGGCGGTGGCGGTGATGAGTACGGAGATTGCCAGAAGCAGGGTGATGACCGTAATATATACGGCACGGGATGTTCCGGCGTGGCGGAGTTTGGCAGCAAATTTGCTTTTCTTAAATTTTTCCCACATGATTTTACGCTCCTTTTTTTATTGGGTCTGTTAGTATTTTTGCCCGGAAAAAGAGGATTATTCAAAGAGGGGAAAAATTTTGCGGCGGGATTTACCGGGACAGACGCCGCACCGCGCCCACGGGCGGCACGCCGCGGTGGTACGCGAGAATGATGCTATCGACCTGTGCGGGGGACTCGTCCGAGAAGATGAAGTGCCATTCGCCGACGCGGGCGTTTTGCAGGATTTTGCGGCGATCCGCCATGTATGTCGGGACGCTGTTATACAGAATGTTGCGATGCTCCGGCAGACGCCGCACGGGAAAGCCCACGCCGAGACGGTCGATGAGCAAAGCCTCGTCACTACTGCAGGTGCGGCAGTCGGCGATCTCGCGGATGACGCATTTTTCAAGAATCATCAGCGGAATCCGTCCGTAGACGATGGTGCTGATTTCACCGTGGATGTCGCGGATCTGCGGCAGAGTCAATTCGGGGGAGAGCAGGGGGCTCTGCACACCGAGGGCGGAAAGATACGCGACGCTCTCGCTGTTTGTGACATTGAGGCGAAAGTCTCCGACCGCCTGCATGCCGCAGGCGCGAACCATGGCAAGGTGTCCGAGGTTGCCAACCAGCGCATAGCGTACCCCTGCGCGGGCAAGCGCGAGCATGTCGGCGAAAACCGCGGGCATTTCTGTGTCCGGGATGACGGGAGGAAGCTCGACACCCAATTCCGCCTCGCCGATCAGCTCCGACAGGTACTGCTCGTCCGGCGCACGCAGGCAGTGGAGGGGGAGGTAGCAACGGTCAAAGTTGCTGCGCGCGGTGGGGGTGAGCTGTTCCACGGAGGTAAAACGCGCCGTCTGGCGGAGCGCGGCGTTGGCACTGCGTTCCGTCGGGGCGGTGGCGGGCTGGTAGGGCAGGGAGGGGCGCGTCGGCTGGTGCCCGATCTGCTCGGTCAGCCCCGCAATGGCGTCGCGTCGCAGGGCGTTGAGGGCAGAAATCGGGAGCATCAGCGGCTCATCCAGAGTCACCGTGCAGCTTGTTGCCTCAAACGGCGTGTTGCCCAGGCGAAGCATCTGCCGCTCCACCGTCGATTTGGTCAGCGGGGCGCTCAACGCCGCCTCCGGAACCGCGCCGGTCGCCGTGAAGCACCGGTTGCCGGAGCGTACCGTCAGCGCGGCGGGACGATTTTTTTGCAGGGAGACATGCAGTTCCAGCGGTAATCGGTGGTTCAGACCGTCGAAGCGGGAGAGGTTCTGCCCGGATTTTTTGTTGTGCTCGGAGCGGATGCCGAGCATCCGGTGGTCGATGTGCGAGGTGAAATAGCCGTCGGTGAAGCCGCCCCGTGAGAACGCCTCGGCGAGGTGGAACATTTCGTCGGAATCGGCGGCGCGCCGCTCGTCGAGCAGACGACGCCAGATGCGCGTGACGGCAAGAACGTATTCGGGGGACTTCATGCGCCCCTCGATCTTCAGTGAGGCAATGCCGGAGTCGATCAGCGCGGGGACGTGGCGCGCCAGGCACAGGTCCTTGAGCGAGAGCGGGTAATCCGTTCTGCCGCGCTCTTCACGCTCCTCGCGCGGCACCGCGCCGTGATAGGGTAGCCGGCAGGGCTGGGCGCACTCGCCGCGGTTGCCGCTTCGCCCGCCCACGATGGAAGAAAACAGGCATTGTCCCGAGTGGCAGACACACAGCGCGCCGTGAATGAACGCCTCGATCTCGATCGGGGAGGTCGCGGCGGCGGTGCGCAGGTTTTCCAGCGACAGCTCGCGCGCCACGACCATACGGCAAAAACCGAGCGCGCGGAGCGCCTCGCCCGCGGCGGCGTTGTGCGCCGACATCTGGGTGGAGGCGTGCAGGGCAAGCTCGGGGAAGGTGCGGTGAATGGCGGCGGCGCCGCCGATGTCCGCGACGATGAGGGCGTCCGCGCCCGCTTCCTGCGCGGTTTGTGCGGCGTGCAGATAGGCGGAAATCTCCCGGTCGAGGACCAGCGTGTTGAGGGTCAGGTAGACCTTGACGCCGTAGGTGTGCGCCAGGCGGATGCCGTCCCGGAGCGCCTCATCCGAGAAGTTGGAGGCGTTCATGCGCGCGTTGAAACCCGCTCCGCCCAGATAAACAGCGTCGGCTCCTCCCTCAATCGCCGCTTCAAGGGCAAGGGAAGAGCCGGCGGGGCAGAGCAGTTCCGGCAACCGTTGTTGCGACAACCGTTGTTGCGACAACCGTTGTTGCGACAACCGTTGCACCGGAGAATTGCTCTCTTTTGTAGGTATCATAGGTTCAAATATCCTTAAATGTCAGCATGTCAAACATATCGCCGACCCGCTTTTTGGAGGTGGAATTGCCGGAGCGCGGAGGACGGCGGGAGTGCTGAGGGGTATCCGGGGCATTCTCACTGTTGAACATGACGTCCTGCGCGGGGACGGGCGAGGAGGATTCCTCGGGGGCGTCCGTCGCCGTGGACGGCTCGGCGCTGTCCGGACGGTTCGGCAAAAGCGCCTCGGTGCCCGGAGCGGGCGGGCGGCGGTGGATTGCCGCGTGCGTATCCGCTGTGTCGTCGGTGACAGAGGAGGCGTCCTGCACGTCCGGCTTGTCCGACGGCGATGGAGCCGGGGACGGGGCGGTGGCTTCCGCCACCTCGCGCATTCTGGCGATCTCCACCGTCAAAGCGTCATTTTCGCGGCGCAGATAGGCGATCTCATCCCGCAGTTGCCGGGCGGCGTTCTGCTCCTCGCGGAGTCTGTTTTCATCCTTCAGATTGCGGGCGCAGTAATCAAGCGCACAGAGAATGGCGGCTTCGTTTCTGCTGCAACCGGGGCTTTTGGTAATAATGTCGCGGATGCGGTCGTTGAGAAGATCGACAACGGCATCGACCATTTCGGGCTTCTCGTCTGTCGTGACCCGGATATTGACATCAGCGACGGTAATGGTGAATTTCTGCATGGGAAAACCTCCGATCTCTGATTTGTGAGGGAAAATTTACGTCTCTGCCTTCATTATATAACAAAATTGCGGCAAAGAAAAGGGCTTTTTGTAAAAAACTCAGGCAAATGCCGAATTTTTTATGTTTTTTCGGCAGGCGCGGGGGCGCCGGAGGCACTTCTTTGGCGCACCGTGACCGCTTGCAGATCGGACGGGGCTCCCACAAGGAAGAGGGTGCCGTCCGGCGGCGCCTCGGGTTCCTGCGTGGGAATCAGGTCGGTTTGCTGTGTGATCAGGTGTGTGGCAGTTGGGAACGCTTGTCCGTCAGCCCACAGAAGGTGGGGCGCCGGCAGGGAGGAGGACAGCGCGGCAATGTCCGCCGCGATGTTCTCAATGTCCCCGGGCGCGAGAATTGCCGCCGTCACCACCGGGGGATGAATGGAGCGCAGGTTAAAGTAGTCCGGGGCGGAAAGGGTTGCCGCGGCGAGTCCCGCGGACAGTGCCACGTCGGAAACGGAAATGCCCACGCGCTCCAGCGCGCCGACCGTCTCTGCCGCCAGTGCCACCGCCACGCCCACCGAGGGCGCGCCGCAGGACAGCAGGCAGGCGACGTGATTGCGGTAGCGAACGCGTTGATTACCGGGCAGGGGATTTTCCGTGTGGCAGGCGGTTGCGAGCGTCAGGCGGCTTCCGCTGTACGCGCAGGCGTCCGAAACCGCGCGGAAGCGCTCGGCGGAGGAGGTGGTGCAAATGACCTCAAACAACCCATCGCGGATGTTCAGAAGCGCCGCGCGGAGAGACGCTTCATCGGCGGAGGTGTCCAGTACGGCGTAATCCGGAATATGCAGTGTATGCGAGCGGCGAACGGCGTCGGCGCAGAGGGAGAGCGTTGGTCTGTCCGCCTCGCCCTGGAGCAGGAGCACGCGGCACCCCGCCTCCACGAACAGGCGCGGGAGCACCAGTGCGGCACGCTCCGCCGCACTCAGGGTGAGATTTTGCACCGTGTGATGCAGGCGTAATTCCTGCTTCTGGAGGGCGGTACAGCCCTCGGCGAGAACGGGCGGGAGGATGGCGGAGCCGTTGATGAGAAAGCGTTCCCGCGGCGGGATGGACGGCACGTCCAGGATGTGCGCGACGGAAATGTCTGCCTGCCGGAAAACGGAGGTCAAAAAGTGCGCGACGGCGCTTCCGAGGCGATTATACGGAAGAAAAACCGAGATCATGGAGGAAGCGGGCGCGGGGAGTCGGGTCGAAAGCTGTGCAAGCGTGGCGGGGTCGCCGGCGTCGGGTCTGGCATTGTCGGTCAGATAGCGCAAAGCGTGTGCATAGGTCATGACTGGGATACCTCTCGGAACAAAATTGTTTTATGAGCGGGGATGGAAACGGAGCTTCGGCGGATGATTTCCGAGGGGGTCGGGGAGCTTGGAGTCAGGGCTTTATACGCGGCGCCGTGGGGGGCGGGGAGTGTCAGAGCGATCGGACGATCGCCGCGGTTGACGGCGGTGATGACGGCGTTTCCGCCGCGCCGACGCTCGTAGGCGAGCGCGTGGTCGTCGTGATAGAGAATGGTAAACTCCCCGCCGTGATAGCAGGGATTGTCGCGGCGCAGTTCGCCGAGAAAGCGCACGGTGGCAGTGATGGACGCGTCCTCGCGCCCCCACGGGAACGGACGGCGGCAGAAGGGGTCGTGATACCCCTGCATGCCCGCCTCGTCGCCGTAGTAGACCGAGGGAACGCCGAAAACGGTAAACAGCAACACAAAGGCGCATGTGAGCCGCTCCGCCGCGACCGCGTACTGCTCCTCGCTCAGGCGGGCAACGGCAAGCTCGTCGTTGGAGCGTCCGTCGCCAAGCGTATCGTCGCCGAGCACGGTCAGGATCCGTTCGGTATCGTGCGTGCCGAGGACGTTCATCAGGCAGTCGCTGACGGGACGCGGGTAGGAGCTGTACAGCTCGGTGAGGGTATTGTAGAGTGCGGCGGCGTTTTCCTCCCGGACGAACGCGAGGATGGCGTCCCGCAGGGGGTAATTCATCACGCTGTCCAGCTGCGCTCCCAGAAAATAGCGGCGGCGCTTGCCGTAGGCAATCTTGTCGGCGGCGTTTTCCCACACCTCGCCGATCAGAAGCGGCTGTTCGCCGTCCTGCACCGCGGCGTGAAGGCTCTCGCGCAGCTCGTCCAAAAATTCGTCGGACAGCTCATCCGCGACGTCCAGTCGCCAGCCGGCGACGCCCCGGCGGACGCGGTCGGCGGCGATGCCCCCCCTGCCCGAAAGATAGGTGCGGCAGGAGGCGCACCGACCGTTCAGCCGCGGCAGAATGGGAATGTTCCACCAACATTCGTAGTCGTCCGGGAAGTGGCGGAATATGTACCAGTCGGCATAGGGGGAGTCTGGGGACTGGTAGGCGCCGACGCTGTTGTAGTGCCCGTAGCGGTTGAAGTAGCGGCTGTCGTCGCCTGTGTGGTTGAACACGCCGTCGAGAATGACGCGGACGCCGCGTGCCTTCGCTTCGGCAAGCAGGTGCGAGAGCGCCGCCTCGCCGCCAAAGCCGTCGTCCACGCGTTCGTAGTCCGCGGTGTCGTATTTGTGGTTGGACGCCGCCTCAAAGACGGGGGAGAGGTAGATGACGTTGACCCCGAGGGAGCAGAGGTAATCCAGCCCCTCGGCGACCCCCCACAGGTTGCCCCCGAAGAAGCGGTTATTGGCGAGCGGCGCGCCGGGGTAGGGCGGGTACTGCGGGATTCCGTTGTCCCAGTCCTCGCAAAGCTCCGTTCCCTCGCGCATGTGCGTCGGACCCTTGCCGCGGCGGAAGCGGTCAACGAAAATGTGGTACATGGTCGCGCCGGGGAACCACGCGGGCGTCTTGAAATCCCGCGCGTAAACCAGCAGGCGGAACGGCTTGCCGCCGCCCTCGCGCAGAGAAAAGTCCACGTTGTTGATGCTGTCGGTGAACAGCGTATGCTCCCCCCGCACGAAAAGCAACTGATAATAGAACAATCCGCACTCCTCTCTGTCGCAGAGGGCGGCGGTGTCAAGATGCAGACAATAGGTGTCGATGCCGCCGGAGCTTTCGCGGAACGCGAATGGCAAATCGCGGGATGCCTGCCCGTCGCGCCACAGGCGCAACACGACCGCCGCCGCCCCCACCTTGCGGGGGAGAGCAACGGTGTAGTCGATCGGTGAGCCAAAAGAGAACGCTCCCATGGCGGTTGCGTTCTCTCCCAGCACCGTTTTTTCGATCCGGGGGCAAGCCCCCCGGTCGTACTCACGATAAAAAGTCGGAAGCATACAGCGGGTTTCCCTTCTGCGGAGACAGTCAATGATCCAGCGTCAGCTTTTCGAGATGCCAGATGCGCTGTGCGTATTCTTCAATGCTCCGGTCCGCGGCAAAGTGCCCGGACGCGGCAATGTTCAACAGGGACATGCGGTTCCATCTTGTCTTGTTCTGATAGTCGGCGATCATTCTGCCGTGCGTCAGACGATAGGATTCGAAGTCGGCGAGGCACATGAACGGATCGGCGACGCCGTGATCGCCCGAGAGCAGGTAGGTGGACAGGTTGGCAAAACTCTCGCCCGCAAATCCGACATTCAACTGCTTGATGATGCGGTTCAGGTGCTCATTGTTCGCGTAAAATTCGGTCGAGCGGTAGCCGTGAGCCCACAGGTCATCGACCTCGTTGCTCTTGAGTCCGAAGATATACATGTTGTCCGCGCCGGCGGCTTGCTGCATTTCGATGTTCGCGCCGTCGAGCGTGCCGATGGTCAGCGCACCGTTCATCATGAGCTTCATGCAACCGGTTCCGCTCGCCTCCTTGCCCGCCAGCGAAATCTGCTCGCTGATCTCCGCGCTCGGCACCAGTGCCTCGGCGAGGCTGACGTTGTAGTTCTCGAGGAACACGACGTTGAGCTTTTCCTTGATGCGCGGGTGTTGGTCGATGTCGCGGCTGATATAGCATAGCAGGCGGATGATCTCCTTTGCCATGGCGTAGCCGGGCGCCGCCTTAGCCGCGAACAGGAATGTCTGCGGCTGCATTGCCATGTCGGGATCGTCCCGCAGGGCGAGGTACAGGTCGATGATGTTCAGCGCGTTGAGTAGCTGACGCTTGTACTCGTGCAGGCGCTTGATCTGCACGTCAAAGACCGAATGGGTGTCGATCTTCTGCCCTGTTTTCTGTGCCAGGTGGGTGGCAAAGTCGATCTTGTTCTGATGCTTGATGGCGCGCAGGTGGTCAAGCACCTGGGGATCGTCGGCGAACTTGGCAAAGTCGGACAGGTGCTCGGGCTGTTTGCGGTAATCCGTGCCGATGCACTCCTCGATCAGTCCCGCCAGACGGGGATTGGAGTAGCACAACCAGCGACGATGCGCGATGCCGTTGGTGACGTTGGTGAAGCGGTCGGGGTACATGCGGTAGAAGTCCTTGAAGGTGGACTCCTTCAGAATCCTGGAGTGAAGCTCGGACACGCCGTTGACGCAGTGCGAGCCGATGACAGACAGGTTCGCCATGCGCACCTGCCCGTAGCCGATCACGCTCATCTTGGAGATGCGCCCCCAGTTGCCGGGGAAGGCGTCCCACGCCTCGCGGGAGAAGCGCTCGTTGATCTCGTGGACAATGGCGTAAATGCGGGGGAGCTTGAGGCGGAACAGGTCCTCATTCCACGTCTCCAGCGCCTCGGGCATGACGGTGTGGTTGGTATAGGAGACCGTGCGGCGCACCATATCCCACGCCTTGTCCCACGGGTAGAAATAGTCGTCAATGAGAATCCGCATCAGCTCGGGGATGCAGAGCGCAGGGTGCGTGTCGTTGATATGAATGGCGACCTTGTCCGGCAGGTTTTCCAGCGTTCCGTACACCGCCATGTGATCGCGGATGATGCTCTGGCAGGAGGCGGAAACGAGGAAGTATTGCTGTGTCAGGCGGAGCAGCTTGCCCTCGGCGTGGTTGTCCGACGGGTAGAGCACCTTGGAGATAATCTCGGCGTTGGTCGCGTCCTCAACGGCTCGGGTGTACTGCCCTTGGGTAAACAGTCCCATATTGAAGTTCTGAATGTCCCGCGCACGCCAGAGCCGCAGGCGGCTGACCGCGTCGCAGTCCGCGCCCGAGATCATCATGTCGTAGGGGACAGCCTCCACCTCGTCGCAATCCTCGTACTGAATTTCCAGGTGTCCGTTGTTCCAGTTTTCTTTGATATGACCGCCGAAGCGCACCTTGAAGATGCGGTCGGTGCGGGGCACGAGCCAGACCTCGCCGCCCGGCAACCAGACGTCGGGAAGCTCGACCTGCATGCCGTCCACGATCTTCTGACGGAACAGTCCGTACTCGTAGCAGATGGAAAAGCCCGTTGCGGGGTAATTGAGCGAGGAGAGCGAGTCCATAAAGCAGGCGGCAAGGCGTCCGAGTCCTCCGTTGCCCAGTCCCGCGTCCGGCTCACATTCGTACAGGTCGTACAGGTCCTGCCCGAATTTCTTCAGCGCCTCGCGGTAGGTGTCGGCAAGCCCGAGGTTGCACAGATTGGTTTTCAGCGAGCGCCCGAGCAGAAATTCCATGCACATGTAGTACACGCGCTTGGCGCCCGCGCGGTTGACCGCCTTTTTGTATTCGCCCCGCTGGTCGGTCAGAAAGTCGCGCACGGTCATCGCCGCCGCCTTGTACATCTGATCGCGCGACGCTTCGCCCGGCGTACAGCCGAAATAGCGGGACAGCTTTTCCTCCAGAAGAATCTGGATCTCTTCTACCGAGAATTGATGGTTCATATACGGATTTACCCTTTCTTTGGCTCACCGGCGTCTGTCGCCGGGTGTGTATGGGATTGACTTGCCGATCGGTTTGCCGTCGGCGCGGCGGTCGTGTCTCCCGCGCCTTACAGCTCGGCGTACAGCGCGAGGTATTTCCGCGCCGAGACGTTCCACGAGAAGTCGGTCTGCATGATCTTCGTCACCAGCGCCCGCCGCGCCTTGGGGTCGGCGTACAGCGTCAGCGCCGCTTCGGTGCGTTCCGCCAGCTCTGCGGCGGAATAGTTGGCGAACGTGAAGCCGTTGCCGTGGATTTCGTCACCCTCGCGCCAATAGCCCTGGATGGAATCGAACAGCCCGCCCGTTTCGCGGGTGACGGGGATGGCACCGTAGCGCGAGGCGATCATCTGCGACAGCCCGCAGGGCTCACTGCGCGACGGCATCAGGAAAATGTCGGCGGCGGCGTAGATTTTGCGTGCCAGGTCGCGGTCGTACTGGATGAGCGCGCGCACCTGCGAGGGGAATTGGCTCTCCAGCCAGCGGAAATACTCCTCGTATTTCGCCTCGCCCTTGCCGAGAATGACGAGCTGGGCACGGTGATCTCTCATTAGATTATACGCCATTTCGCGGATTAAGTCAAGACCTTTGTGTGTGGCGAGGCGAGAAATTATTGCCAGCATGGGGATGTCGGCGTCCACGGGGAGCGAGAGTGCCTCCTGGAGCGCGGTTTTGTTGGCGTATTTGCGGTGGGGGGAGGCGGAGCTGTAATGGCTGACCAGCACGGGGTCGGTTTTGGGGTTATAGTAGTCGTAGTCGATGCCGTTGAGGATGCCGGACAGCTTGTGTTGGTTGGCGCGCAGGCAGTGGTACAGTCCGTGGGAGTGCTCGGGCCAGAGAATCTCCTCGGCGTAGGTTGGCGAGACGGTGCTCACGCGGTCGGCGCACTGGATGGCGGCTTTCATCAGATTGATGCACCCGCCGTAGTTCATCAGCCCGTACTGGTCGTAGTCAAGGTTGAACACATCGCTGAGAATGGCAAAGTCGTATTTCCCCTGATACTCGATATTGTGAATGGTGAAGATTGAACGCATGCGGTCATACCCGGGGGCGTGGCGGTAGAGCGTGTGCAGGTAGATCACGGTCAGCGCCGCCTGCCAGTCGTGCGCGTGCAGGATGTCGGGGTAAAAACCGACATGCGGCATCATATCCATGACCGCCTTGCAGAAGAAGGCGTACCGCTCGCCGTCGTCGTACTCGCCGTACAGCGCCATGCGCTTGAAATAAAATTCGTTGTCAATGAAGTAGTAGGTCACGCCGTCCTTTTGCAGCGAAAAAATACCGCAGTACTGATTTCTCCACGCGAGGCTGACCGAGAACACGGCGACCTGCGTCATTTGTTCCCGCCAGTGCGTGTCGATCTGGGTGTAGAGAGGGAGCACGACGCGAACATCGGTCTCAGGGTCCTCCTTGGCGATGGCGGCGGGGAGGGAGCCGAGGACGTCACCCAGTCCTCCCGAGGCGGCAAACGGCATGGCTTCCGCGCCGACGAACAGAATTTTTTTCTTCATGGTGATGATTCCTTTCCTTAAAGTCGCGGTGGGGAAGTCTCAGAGTGAGGCTCCCCCGCGGTCGTGTATTTTCAGACTTTGGCGCCCTTGTCGATGTAGAAGGGCATGGTTTCGTGACCGGACAGCGTGCGACCGTCGCAGATGGTGACGTTCTTGTCCGTGATGACGCAGTTGAGCATGGCGCCGTCCCCCGTGTAGGTGTCCTGCAGGAGGATGGAGTTGCGGATGACCGTGCCGCGCCCGACGTGGACGTTACGGAACAGGATGGAATTTTCCACCGTTCCCTCGATCACGCAGCCGTCCGCGATCAGCGAACCCGTCACCTTGGAGCCGGGCATATATTTGGTCGGTGCGCTGTTGCGGACCTTGGTCAGGATGGGGCGGTTCGCCTGCCCGAACAGATCGGCGCGCACAGGTGCGTCGAGCAGCTCCATGGAGTAGCGGAAGTATTCCTCGATCGACCCGATCTGCGCGCAGAAGCCGTCAAACTCGGAGACGTACAGCTTCCAGCGCCCGAGGTTGGGGCGGAGCACGTCGGCGTCGAAGCTCGTTGCACCGTGAGCCTTGGCGTTCTCCAGAAGATTGCGCAGAAACGCGGTGCGCATGATCATGACATTCGCCATGACGGTGCGCTCGCCGGCATCGCCCGCCGTCACGCCCGCATAGGCGAGCAGGCGTCCGTCCGCGTCACTCTCCACCAGAACGTCGCGCGTGTCCGCTTTGCCCGGGGTAATCTGCTTTTTGCGCACGACGAACGTGATGTCGGCGTCCTTTGTGCGGTGCTCCTCCACGATGGCGCCCAGGTCCATGTTGGCGATGATGTCGCAGTCGGTGAGGACGATCATGTCCTCCTTGCAGTGGCGCACGAAGTCAAGTGCGCCCATCATTGCCTCCAACCGCGACAGGTAGATCGGATGCCGCGAGAAGGCGTCCTCCATGGTGACGTAGGGCGGGATGATGCGGATGCCTCCGCTGCGCCGCGCCAGGTCCCAGTCCTTGCCGTTGCCGATGTGGTCGGTCAGCGACTGGTAGTTGTAGTCGGTGAGAATCCCGATGTTGGTGATGCCTGCGTTGACCATGTTCGACAGCGGGAAGTCCACAAAGCGGTAGCGGCAACCGAACGGAACGCTGGAGAGGATTCTGCGCCGCGTCATTTCGGGGAGCGCCCCCCGGTTCATATTGGAAAGAATCAAGCCTGCAATGCTCATATCCGTCGTCCTCCTTAAAGCTCGGAAATCATTTCGCCGTCGGGGATGGTGGTGCCGGACGGAATTTTCACGCCCATGCCGATGACCGTGATGTCCCGCGCATTTTCCCGCGGCGCGCCGATTTTGGCGCCTGCGCCGACGTCCACGCCCTCGTCGAGAATGGCGTAGTTGACCGTCGCGCCCTCGCCGATGGTCGTGTTGCCCATAATGACGCTGTCCTTGACGTAGGCGCCGTACATGACGCGCACGCCGACCCCGAGGACGCAGTTTTTGACCGTGCCGTGGATTTCACAGCCCTCGGTTACGGAGCTGTTGTCGATGACCGCGGTCTTGCCGACATACTGCGGCTGCGCGGTCTGGTGACGGGCGTAAACGCGGCAGTTCTCGTCCGAAACGTTCAGGACGGGAGGATTGCCGAGCAGGTCCATGTTTGCCTCCCAGAGCGAGCGGATGGTTCCCACGTCTTTCCAGTAGCCGACGAAAGGATACGCCATCATCTTCTCGCCCGCGGCGAGCATGTTGGGGATGATGTTCTTGCCGAAGTCGTTGGAGGAGTTCTTGTCTGCGGCGTCGGTGACCAGGTAGTCGAACAGCTCTTTCTTGTTGAAGATATAAATGCCCATGGACGCCTTGGTGGAGTCGGGGTTTTTCGGTTTTTCGGTGAATTTGTAGATGCTCCCGTCCTCGCGGGTGCTCATGATTCCGAAGCGGCTCGCCTCCTCAAGCGATACCTCCAGCACGGCGATGGTGCAGGCGGCGCCGGCCTTTTTATGGAAGTCCAGCATTTTGGCGTAGTCCATGTGGTAGATGTGGTCGCCGGAGAGCACAAGAACGTAATCGGCGTCGTACTGTTCGATGAACTCCATGTTCTGATAGATGGCGTTCGCCGTGCCGCGATACCAGTCCGCACCGTTCTGCCCCTGGTAGGGCGGCAGAATCTTGACGCCGCCGACGTTGCGGTCGAGGTCCCACGGCAGACCGTTTCCGATATATTCATTGAGCACCATGGGCTGGTATTGGGTCAGCACACCGACGGTGTCAATGCCGGAATTGATGCAGTTGGACAGGGGGAAGTCGATGATGCGGTACTTGCCGCCGAAGCGCACCGCGGGCTTTGCCGTTTTTTTGGTCAGCGCGTACAGGCGGCTGCCCTGACCGCCCGCGAGCAACATCGCGACGCATTCTTTTTTCTGATACATGAATGAGAATCCTCCTATATTGTACGATGTCTTTGTTTTCGGATCAGGTGTCGCCCGAATCGGTGCGCTTGGCATGAGTGCGCGGACGCGGGGTGCGGGGAGGCGCTTGCCTGGTCGCCCCGGTTCTTTTGGGGGTGCGGGGCTTTTTGGGCGTGCGCGCGGTGGTCGCCGCCCGGCTTCCCCGGTCCTCCGGGTGACGCGTTTTGGGTTCGAGCACAAGAAACAGCGCGCTCAGCCCGGGGACGCGCAGGGTAATGCTGTTTTCCAGGTGGTCGCAGGCGACGCGCTCGCTGACCAGCGGGGAGGCGTTGTGCCTGTCCTCACCGCCGAAGAGCTTGTCGTCGGACGTGAAGATCTCGCGGTACACGCCCCGCGCGGGGACGCCCATCCGGAAATTTTCCCGCGTGACGGGGGTGAAGTTCAGCACCACAATCAGCTCGACCGGCTCCTCCTCCGCGAGGCTGAGCGCCCGGCGGCGGAAGGTGAGAATACTCTCGTCGGCGTCGTCCGCGTTGATCCATGTAAATCCGTCCCAGCCGTCGTCGCGCTCCCACAGCTCGGGGTGCTCCAGATAGAAATTGTTGAGGGCGGAGAAGTAGCGTTGCATGCCCGCGTGGGCGTCGTAGCCGAGCAGGAACCATTCGATCTGCCCCTCGTAATCCCACTCGCGGAACTGCCCGATCTCACTGCCCATAAAGCTCAGCTTTTTGCCCGGGTGAGTCATCTGCCACGCGTAGAACACGCGCGCCCCCGCGAATTTTTCCTCGTAGGTGCCGGGCATTTTGTTGAGGAACGAGCATTTGCCGTGTACGACCTCGTCGTGCGAGATGGGCAGAATATAATGCTCGGAGAAGGCGTACGTCAGGGAAAAGGTGGTCTTGTCGTGATGGTATTTGCGGTACACGGGATCGAGCGCAGCGTAGGCGAGCGTGTCGTTCATCCAGCCCATGTTCCACTTGAACGAGAAGCCCAGTCCGTTCCCGTCGGGCGAGGTCACGCCGGCAAAGGCGCTGGATTCCTCGGCAATCATGAGCACGTCGGGGTGCGTCGCGCGGACGTAGCCGTTGAGCTTCCGGAAGAAGGCGATGGCTTCCAGACAGCGGTTGTCGCCGAAAACGTTCGGAATCCACTCGCCGGGCTTGCGGTCATAGTCCAGATAGAGCATGGAGGCAACGGCGTCCACGCGCAGCCCGTCGGCGTGGAACTCCTCCATCCAGAAGACGGCGTTGGAGATGAGGAAGCACTCGACCTCCTGCCGTCCCACGTCGAAGCAACGGGTGCCCCAGCCGCGGTGCTCCATGCGGTCGGCGCCCTGGTATTCGTACAGAGGCTGACCGTCAAATTCGTACAGTCCGTGCGCGTCCTTGGGAAAGTGCGCCGGCACCCAGTCGAGGATTACGCCGACGCCCGCCTCATGCAGAGCGTCCACCAGTGCGCGGAAGTCGTTGGGCGTGCCATAGCGGGCGGTGGGGGCGTAGTAGCCGCAGATCTGATAGCCCCACGAGCCGGCGAACGGGTGCTCCATGACGGGCATCAGCTCCACGTGAGTGAAGCCCATCTGCTTGACGTAGGGGGGAAGCTCACGCGCAAGCTCGGCGTAGCTCAGCGGTGTGCCGTCCTCGTGGTGCATCCACGAGCCGAGATGAACCTCATAAATGTTGATCGGGCGGCGGCAGGCGTCGCTCCCCGTCATAGTGCGCCGCCGGAACTCCATCCAGCTCGCGTCCCGCCATGCGTAAGCCGGCGCGTCGTCCAGAATGGACGCGGTTGCGGGGGGAACCTCCATGCGCCTGCCGTAGGGGTCCGCCTTGTAGAGCACGCGCCCGTCGTGGGTGAGAATACGGAATTTATAAGTGGCGCAAAGGGGAATGTCGGCGCTGTCGGTGACAAGCTCAAAGACGCCACCCTCCGTGACGCGCTTCATAGCAAGACCGGTATCCCAGCCACAGAAGTCGCTGACGAGAAAAACGGCGCTGGCGTTGGGCGCCCACACGCGGAAAACAGCGTGCTTGCCGTCCGGCAGACGGTGTGCGCCGAGGTAGTCCTGCGCGTGAAAGTTGGTTCCCTCATGAAACAGATACGGCGCGGCATCCGGCTGTTTTACGGCTTTTTTTGCGGTCGATCTCATGTTTTTCGGAGTCCTTTCTGCCACTTGGCGGGGAATGGTTCTCTTTCTACCCTATTTTAGCACATTTATGAAATAAAATCAAGTGGGTGACGGGAAATTTTGGTATATTTAACGGCTTGGACACGGATTTTTTTCATTTGGCGCGTCGCATGTTATCATACACCAAAACGCTGAAAAAATACCGCGAAATATGGGGACCGGCACGGCTTGTCCCGTCCAAATCCGTGCAAAACACAAAAAAATCATGAAACGTTTATGATTCGGTCAAAAACCCGAAACAATTTCAAGGTATGATGAAAACAATGCCGGTGCGTCCGGCAACGAGAAAGGCGGCGTTCCCCACCGTGCGGGCGTCGCGTACGGAGGCAAGCATGATTGAATGGAAGGACCTGAGCCCGGCGCACGGAGAGCATCCGAGCGCGTCCGGCTTGAATTTCAAATTCCGCGGCGGCAGAACCTACGGCATCGCGGTGGCGAGCCGGGAGGACGGACTCGTGCTGGCGGATGTCGCGGCGGGGTGCCGTGCGCCGCGCGCGGGGAGCGTGCGCGTCAACGGCACGGATGTGCGGCAGGGCGGCGTCCGCGTCGGGCATGGCATCGGGTACGCCCCCGCTATCCCGTCGCTGTACGGGGAGATGACGCCGCGCGAACTGCTCACCTTTGTCGCCCGCGCCGACGGCAGGGAGATCGGCTCGGACGGGCGCGGCGTGGAACGATGGCTGGAGGCGGCGGGGCTGACCGACGTTGCGGATCGGCTCATTTTTCACCTCGGTGCAGAAGAAAAAAGGCTGGTCTGCGTGGCGCAGGCAACCCTCGGCGCGCCGCCGCTGATGATTCTGAACGAGCCGTACTCCGACCTTTCGCCCCGCGCGGCGACGGAGCTGACGCACTTTTTGCAGGAGGTTTGCGGAGCACCCGGCGCGGCGACATCGACGGTCATCTTCATTGCACCGTCCGAGGCGTTGCCGCGCGCACTGTGCGATGAGATTCTATCCGTCGGAGACGCGGGACTTGTCCCGGAGATCGTGGACGCCGTGCCGGAACTTCCGCCGGAAACACCGGATCAAGAAAAAGCAGAGGAGGGGAACATATGAACGCTGTCATCCGGCGGGAGACCGCCGCACGCTTCCGCGCCCTGTCGACGTGGATTTTCCTCGCCGTTGCACTGTTTTTCGGCGGCGCCCTGTGCGCGCTGTTCCAGTTGCTGATGGAGGATGTCCATTTCAGCTATCCGCTCGTATATCTTCAGATTGTCATGATTGTCGCCCTGCCGCTTCTGACCATGGGAGCGTTCGCCGCGCCGGGCGAGCGGGAGGCGCGGCGGCTGGTTCTGTCGCTCGGGGTGACGGCGTGGCAGACGGTGCTGGGCAAATATCTCTCCTATCTTGCCGCGCTCGGCGCGCTGTGCGCGGTGCTTGCGCTGTATCCGCTCGTGGTTTCCGCTTTCGGGACGATCGCCATGGCGACGACGTACGCGACGCTTCTGGCGTTCTTCCTGCTTTGCGCGGCGCTCCTTGCTCTCTGCCTTTGGATCGCGGCGCTCCTGCGCACCCGCGGGCGCACGCTGACGGCAGTGCTCGGCGTGGTCGCACTGGTGGTGGTCTACCTGCCTGAGGTGGTCTCACTGCTTCTGGATTCTGTCGGCGCTCCCGCGGGACCGGTCACGCTTTTGCGTGCGGTGTCGCTGTCCACGCGCCTTTTGCGCTTCGGAAACGGAATTTTTGACGTCGGAACCGTCGTGTTTGACTTGTCCGTCATCGCGTTTTTCCTCTGCCTTGCCTGGGTTTCGGAGGTGCGCGCACGGCATAGAGAGGAGGTGTGCGGGCTGTGAACAATCAACGTTCTTCTTCGCGGCGGGCTTGCCTGCTGTGCCTTGCGGTGCTGGCGGCGGCGCTGGTGCTGAACGGCATCGCGGCGTTTCTGCCCTCCACGTTGACCAAATGGGACATGACGCCCGCCCGTCGCACCACGCTCACCGCGACGAGCAAGCGCTTTGTGGGCGGGCTGCCTGAGGACGTGACCATTACGGTGCTCGGACAGAACGGGAGCATCAATGAAAATCTTGCGCTGTTTCTCTCTCGTTATACCGCGTGCAGCAGCCGCGTGCGGGTGGAGATCGCGGATACCCCGGTCTCCGCGGAATTGGCGGAACGCTATCCCGGGGCAGTGGCACTTCCTTTGCACGGTATGATCGTTTCGAGCGCCCGCCGCGCGCGACTGATCGACGCCGACAGCATGGAATACTATTACGTGGAGGGGCTGGGCAAGGTGGACATTACCAACTACCAGCTCATGCTCGCGAGCGAGGAGTACCGGAGCTATCTTGCCGGGTACGGCATTGACCTGACCTCGGCGGTGCACTGCTTTGACGGGGAAGCGTACATCACCGCGGCGATTGAATACGTCACGGCGGACAGCGTTCCATGCTTTTATCTCTTGGAGGGGGACGGCGTGCGCCCACTCGGCGAGACTGCCAAGCGACTGCTCTCCCGACTTTCGCTTGCCGTGGAGACGCTGGATTACGCGGCGCTGAAGGCGACGGGCATCCCGGCGGATGCCGCGGGGCTGCTTCTTTGCGCGCCGGAGGAGGACCTCTCGGAGAGCGTTTACACGCAGGTGCGGCAGTTCGTGACGGAGGGCGGCAATCTGGTTCTTCTGACGGACGCGGACAACGTTGCCATGCCGCGTCTGATGACGCTGATGAGCGAGATGGGCGTCGGGGCGACGTCGGACCTACTGTATGAAGGAAACGCCAACCGCTACGAAAAGACCCCGACGACGCTTCTGCCGATGGTGAATACCGGGCACGCGGTCTGCTCGCTGGTGGCGGAGGATTACGTGCTGACGCTCCCGCGCGCCCACGGGCTGTCCTTGACGGACACACCGGGGAGCGGCTTTGAGGCGACGGTGCTGTTTCGGACCTCGGACGCGGCGTACACCGTCGCGCAGGACGGAACGGAGAGTGAGGTGGGCGAGACGGCGGTGGGCGTCGCGCTGGAGAACGCGGAGACCGGCACGCGCGTGGTCTGGATTTCGTGCGCGGACGTTTTCGGCGAGGAGGCAATCGCGGAGTTCGGGCAGGGTTCGGTTCCGTATCTGATGACAACGGTGGCGTGGGAGAGCAAGTCGTTCTCCTCGACACTGCCCGCCATCGCCGCCAAGGATATGACGGACGGAGTGCTGAGCGTGTCCGGCTCGGCGTTCCGGGCGTGGACAATCATTTTTGTCGTCGTGATTCCGGCGGGAGCACTGCTTGCGGGCTTTGCCATCCGGGCGCGCCGACGGGCACGCTGACCTTTTTCGGAGAAAATGTTCTCTCCCTCTTGACAACGGGGGAGAGAACCGATATAATGAAACCGAAACCTGCGAGAAAGAGAAGTACCCCTGCGTGGTCATGACAGAGAGTGGTCGGTTGGTGCGAGACGGCGATGACGGCGGGGCGAATGGGCTTTTGAGGGCGGCGTGAAGCGCGATGCTGTGGTGTCGCGTGCGTAGCGTCCGACGGTGACGCCGTTATCGTCGCGCCGCCATGGGCGGCAATAAGAGGAACACCGGCAGAGAATCAACGGCGCGGGTCGCATGCGGTCACGGGCTGTCGATACGGCGGCGCGAATGTGTGGCATGCGTGCCGCGGCGCGGGCTTGCGGGGTGTTCAATGAGGGTGGTACCGCAGGACGCTGTCCTGTCCCTTTTGCGGGGGCGGGGGCGTTCTTTTTTATTCATACAGGGAGGATTATTTATGTTTCAGGATCGGAAAGTATCATTTTCGGGCGTTCAGCCCAGCGGCAATCTGACCATCGGCAACTATCTGGGCGCTCTGCGCAATTTTTCCGCATTTTCCGAGCAGTACAAGTGCTTTTACTGCGTGGTGGATGAGCATGCCATCACGGTGCGGCAGAATCCCGCCGAGCTGCGCCGCCGGACGTACGAAACGCTGGCGCTCTACATGGCGTGCGGACTGGACCCGGAGAAAAACACGCTGTACGTTCAGTCGCACGTTCCGGCGCACGCGGAGCTGGCATGGGCGCTTAACTGCTTCACCATGTTCGGCGAGCTGTCCCGCATGACCCAGTTCAAGGACAAGAGCGCCAAGCACGCCGACAACGTCAACGCGGGGCTGTTCACCTATCCCACGCTCATGGCGGCGGACATTCTTCTGTATCAGACCGACGTCGTGCCCGTCGGCATCGACCAGAAACAGCACGTCGAGCTGTGCCGCGACATTGCCACGCGGTTCAACGCGATCTTCCCGGACACCTTTACCATTCCCGAGCCGATCATTCCGCAGAGCGGCAGAAAGATCATGTCGCTCGCCGACCCCACGCGCAAAATGAGCAAGTCGGACGAAAATCCCAACGCCGTGGTATACATTCTGGACGACAGGGATACAATAATCCGGAAGTTCCGCCGCGCCGTGACGGATTCGGACAGCGCAGTGCGCTACGCCGAGGGCAAGGACGGAATCAACAACCTCATCACGGTGTATTCCTGCTTTACCGGCAAGGATACCGCCGAGATCGAGCGGGAATTTGACGGGCGCGGCTACGGAGAGTTCAAGGCGGCGGTCGGCGAGGCTTGCGCAGATGCGCTTGCTCCGGTGCAGACCCGCTTCCGCGAGCTGATGGCGGACAAGGCGGCGCTGGAGGAGGTCATGAAAAAGGGCGCGTCGGAGGCGTCGTACGTCGCCCGCAAAACGCTCTCCAAGGTTCAGCGCAAGCTCGGCTTCGTTCAGCTTCACTGACGCTCTTCCCGCGCCCGCCCCTTGTCGACCGGGAAAATAGCGGACAAAAGCTCTCCCCGTACATATCATGAAAAGGATGGGGGGATTTCTGTGCCCGACGGGGGATATGAGCTGTTGTGTCTTGGCGGCGCGGCGCTTCTGACGGCGGTGTTCACACCGCTTTCCATCCGACTGGCACCCGTCATCGGCGCGATGGACGTTCCGCTTGACGACCGTCGGATGCACACGCACGCAATGCCGCGATGCGGAGGACTGGCGTTGTTTCTTTCGTTTGTGCTCCTGATCCCGCTGTGCGGGGACGGGGCGAGCGGCGGGGTGCACCTTTTGTGGGGAGCGACAATCCTTTTCCTCGTCGGAGTGTGCGACGACGTGTTCCGCCTGCCCGCTACGCTGAAATTGCTCGTCCAGTTGCTCGCGGTGGGAGTCGCTCTCCCAGGCGTCCTGCCCCCGACGGGGGCAGGCGGGTTTTTCCCTGCGCTCCGCGGAGCGGCGGCGGTGATCTGGGTGCTTGCGCTGACCAACGCCCACAACATGATGGACGGGTTGGACGGACTGGCGGCGGGCATCAGCACCGCCGAGGCGGGGATGCTTGGGCTGTCGTTGCTCCTTTGCGGCGAGGTTTCGTATGCCCGCGCCGCCCTGCTTCTGTGCGGCTGTTGCCTCGGCTACCTGCCGTTCAACCGCCACCCGGCGCGGGTGTTCCTCGGGGATACCGGCTCGCTGTTCCTCGGCTACGCGCTGGGCATGCTGTCCCTGCGCCTGCCCGTTTCGCTCCGGGCGCCGACGGGTATCCTGCCGCCGCTGTTGCTGTTCGCCGTTCCGCTGTCCGACCTGTGCTTTGCCGTCATCCGGCGCGTGTCGCGCGGGCAAAGCCCGTTTGCCGCAGACCGCGGGCACTGGCATCATCGCCTGATCGACGCGGGGCTGGGGCAACGGCAGGTGTGCTTCTGGCTGATTCTCCCGGCGACACTGCTGGGGACGGCGGCACTTTTGCTGATGGGTGACGTGTGGAACGGTTTTGCCGCCGCCGTAGCGGTGCTTGCCACGGCGGGCTCACTCGCGGTCTTGTCTGCCCGCACGGCGGGGGCGCGCCGCGTCACGCTGCGCGGATAGGGTCTGCGGGATGTCCCGCACCGCGCGATACGGATAATTTACAGGCGCTGCATCATGCGGCGCAATCGGATTTTCAGGGTAGCCTGCGTCCCGAACGGCGCGGGGCACTTTCACACCGCGGATTTTGATGGGAGGTCGGAGATGGCAGCATCGGCACTCGGATTGACAGAACGCACGGTATGCGGCGTCCGCTACCTGACGGCACCGCACCTCGGATGCCCGCACGGGTTTTCCACCCGCGTCGGCGGCGTGACGACTCCTCCGGGGCGGGCGTCCCTCGACCTGTCGTTGCCGACGGACGAAACACGAGCGGAGATTATGGAAAACCTGACCCGCTTTTCCCGCGCGGTCGGGTTCTCGCCGCGCAGTCTCGTGTCCTTGCGGCAGGTGCATGGGTGCGAGGTGCGGACGGTCGGGGAGCGCGAGGCGGGAACGGCATACTTTTCCGACAGTGACGACGGTTGCGACGGCTACCTCACCTGCGCGCGCGGCGTGACGCTCGGGGTGCGCACGGCGGATTGCGTGCCGATTCTTCTGTCGGCAGTGGACGAATATAACCGCCCCTACATGGTCGCCGCGCTCCATGCGGGCTGGCGCGGAACGGTCGCGGGCATCGCGCGGGCAGGTGTGGCGCGTATGCTTTCGCTGGGGGCAAAGCCCAAGCACCTGCGCGCGGCGATCGGGTGCGCCATCCACGCCTGCTGTTTTGTCGTGGACGGGGAGGTGCGGCAGGCGTTCCGCGACGCGTTCGGGGAGACGGTCTGCCGGGACCGGGAGGCGCGCGACCCGCAAAATCCGGAGAAGTGGCACATCGACCTGATCGCGCACAACCGCTGGCAGTTGGAATCTTCCGGGGTCCCGTCGGACGCGGTTGCCGTCGGCGACCGATGCACCTGCTGTACGCCGTCGCGTTTCTATTCCCACCGGCGGGACGGGAGCGCACGGGGCAGTATGCTTTCGGTCATCTGCCTGCCGTAGCGGGAAAATGCAATTTTTGAAAAATAAAATTGCAAAATTGAAAAAAAGACTTTACAAATGCGCCGGGATGTGCTATACTGTCCTCAGTCGGCGGAATATTGCCCGACGCACATCCGGAGAAGGAGGGATCGGACATGCTGAAAGTGGAACGCAGCGATGTGATGAACTTTGAAAACGCCATCCGCGGCGCACGCAATCCCATGAACAGTTGGGATCGCATGGACAGCTATACCGACGCCGAGGGCAATTTTATCCTCGGGGAAAAGGACCTCGACCTGGCGTTGCGTCTTGTGCGCGCAGGGAGCGACGACCGCAAATTCATGCGGCAGATTCTCGTCTGCGTGGACATTCTTGCCCCGCTGTATTGGTGGAAGGAGTTCGATACCTATAAGGTCGCGACCGTGGCGAACTCGACCTCGACCATGCACAAAATCCACAGCAAGCCCTTTTCCCGTGACGATTTCTCGTGGGATCGTCTGGATGAGGGCGGTATCGCTATGCTCGATTCGATCATCTCTTACCTGGAATCGGAGCGATCTCGGTACATGGAAAACCGCGAAGATCGTCGATCTTGGCACAACATGATACAGATTCTTCCGTCCAGTTATAACCAACTCAGAACCGTCACACTCAATTATGAGAACCTGATCAACATGTATTACGCGCGGCGCAACCATAAGCTTGCGGAGTGGCACACCCTCTGCGACTGGATCCTGACCCTGCCGTATGCAGATAAGCTGATTGCGTATCGGGATGAGTGAAGCCGGAACCGGCAAACGACAAGGATAAGTTCGGGTGGAACGGAAGTGTAACCGTTTCGCCCGTTTTTATATTCGGAAATACTTACAAATCATATGCTAAAGGAGTAAAAAATCATGAACAGAGTGTACAATTTTTCGGCGGGTCCTTCGATGCTCCCGCTCCCCGTTCTGGAAAAGGCGGCGGCAGAGCTGGTCAACTACGGCGAGAGCGGCATGTCCGTCATGGAGATGTCCCACCGTTCCGCCGACTATGAGCCGATCATCGCCGACGCGGAGCGCCTTTTGCGCGAGCTGATGAACATTCCCGACAACTACAAGGTGCTGTTTTTGCAGGGCGGCGCCTCCACACAGTTCGCGGCGGTCCCGATGAACCTCATCCGCAGAACGGGCAAGGCGGACTACGCCGTCTCCGGTCAGTTCTCCGGTAAGGCGTTCAAGGAGGCACAGAAGCTGGGCTACGACGTCAAGTGCATCGCCACGACCAAGGACGATAACTTCGACCACGTGCCGACCATCACGCGCGACATGATCCGCCCCGATGCGGCGTACCTGCATATCTGCTTCAATAACACCATCTACGGAACCAAGTATCCCTACATTCCCGATACGGGAGACATCCCCCTGGTTGCCGACATGTCCTCCTGCATTATCTCCGAGCCGGTGGACGTCGCCAAATTCGGCGTGATTTACGCCGGCGCGCAAAAGAACATGGCGCCCGCGGGCATGACGCTCGTCATCGTCCGGGAGGACCTGCTCGACTACGCTGAGGAGAAGATGCCCACCATGCTGGAGTGGAAAACCATGGCGGAGAACGGCTCGATGTACAACACGCCCCCCTGCTACACCATTTACATGGCGAAGCTGGTGTACGAGTGGATTCTTTCCATCGGTGGGCTGGACGAAATGCAGAAGAGAAATCAGAAAAAGGCAAAGCTGCTCTACGATTACCTGGACAGCCAGAGCTATTATATCGCGCCGGTCAAGCCGGAGAGCCGCTCCATGATGAACGTCACGTTCGTCACGGGCGACGCGGAGCTGGACAAGAAGTTCGCCGCCGAAGCCGCAAAAGCGGGGCTGAAAAACCTCAAGGGACACCGTTCCGTCGGCGGCATGCGTGCCTCCATCTACAATGCCATGCCCTACGAGGGTGTCGAGGCGCTGGTGGCGTTTATGAAGAAATTCGCCGCCGAAAATCCGAAGAAATAAGGGGAAACGATCATGAATAAAGTACTGCTTCTCAATAAAATTGCCAAGGTGGGAATCGACCGCCTGCCCGCGGAGCGTTACCTGCTCGGGGACGCGGTGGAGGCTCCGGACGCCGTGCTTGTCCGCTCGGCGGCGATGCACGACATGACCTTTGGCGCGGAGCTGAAAGCCATCGCCCGCGCGGGTGCCGGAGTCAACAATATTCCCGTGGATCGGTGTACCGCGCAGGGCATCGTGGTGTTCAACACCCCCGGCGCCAACGCCAACGGTGTCAAGGAGCTGACGCTGTGCGCACTCCTTCTGGCATCCCGCGGCATCCTTGAGGGCGCGCAGTGGGTGCAGACGCTGACCGAGGACGTGGCGAAAACCGTGGAAAAGGGTAAGTCCAGGTTCGCGGGTGTGGAGCTGAAGGGCAAAACGCTGGGTGTCATCGGACTGGGCGCGATCGGAGGAATGGTCGCAAACGCCGCCGTCCGTCTGGGTATGAACGTCATCGGCTGTGACCCGTTTTTGTCGGTCGAGGGTGCATGGAACCTGGATCATCACGTGCACAAGGCGGCGACCTATGAGGAAATCTATCAGAACGCGGACTACATCACCCTGCACGTTCCCGCAACCAAGGACACCACGGGTATGATCTGTGCCGGGAGCATCGCGCAGATGAAAGACGGCGTGCGCATCGTCAACCTGGCGCGTGCCGATCTGGTCAACGCCGCCGATCTGAAGGAGGCGCTCGCGGCGGGCAAAGTCGCCAAGTACGTCACGGACTTCCCGACCGAGGAAATGCTCGGTGTCGCCGGGGCAATCGCCATCCCGCACCTGGGTGCGTCCACCGAGGAATCTGAGGAGAATTGTGCGATTATGGCGGCGGATGAGCTGGACGATTTCCTGACCAACGGAAACATCCGCAACAGCGTCAACTACCCGTCGGTCTCCATGCCCCGGAGCGGCGACTGCCGGATCTGCCTGTTCAACGCCAACGTCCCGGACGTCATCTCCGGCATTACGCGCGTTTTGTCTGCGAAGAACGCCAACATCGAGAACATGACCAATAAATCCCGCAGGGACGCGGCGTACACCATGGTGGACGTCACGGGCGACGTGGACGCGGAAACGATTGCCGCACTGGAAGCCATCGACGGGGTAATCCGCGTACGCGTAATTCGCTGAATTTTCACGAAGTGGGGAAAACCGCTCAATTATAACACGGATTTTCTTGATTTTCACAACGATTTTGCTGATTTCTCCGGAAAATCAACCGGAAGTGGGAAGATGATAGAAAAGGCTGTCGCCTGCGGCGACAGCCTTTTTGATGGAGTTCACAGTGGCGGAAACGGGTAACGGGCGATGCACATCGGGCATCGGCAGGGAACGACGGTGGGGGCGTGCGTTGACATTACTCCGCCGTACCGGGGTCGGGGGACGCCGTTCCGCCTGCCTTCTTTTTCCTTCGCACGGCGTCCCGCAGGTGGCGAAACTCTTCGCGAAGCTGTGCCAGAGTCTGCTTGTCATCCGGGAAAAACAGGCGCAGGAACAGAATGGAGAGCGTCACGGTAATGATCTTTTCCGGCGTGAACGGCAACCAAAGCAAACCAAGGTAGGCGCCGCCGACCCATGTCATCCATGAAATTCCGAAAATCCCCCCGAACAGAACGAACAGGTAGCTCCAGCCGTTGGTAATCATCCACGCGAGGAAAAAGCACAGAAGCAGACGGGGATTGAGCAGAATCCGCAACCATTTGCGAAAAGCTTTCACGCATTTTTTCCATAATGACTTCATTTCGGTTCTCCTCCCTCCGCGGTAATACGCTTCTGTCAGATAAGACGCAGGCGCGACGGAAAAGTTCCCGCTATTTTCCGGTCTCGCAAAAAAATTACGCGCGTCCGGGGGAGAGCACGACAAGCCCCGGCAACTCTTCGGGACGCTCCGCGATGACGTCCGCCCCTGCCTGTTCCAGTACCTCCCGCCCGCGAAAGCCCCAGGCACAACCGATGGCGCACATGCCGGCGTTGCGTGCGGTGCGGATGTCCACGTCGCTGTCACCGATCATGGCACATTCTTCGGGCAGAACGCCGAGCGCGCGGGCAATGCGCAAGGGAACCGTCGGGTCGGGTTTGGTGGGCAGATCGGTCTGCCCGCACACCATGTCAAAGGTCCCGGCAGGGAAAAGCTGTTCGATGATTCCCCGGACGTACGGGTCCTGCTTGTTGGAGAGAACCGCCATCCGGAAGCCGCGCGCGCGGAGCGTGGCAATCGCCTCGGGGATGCCGTCGTAGCAGGAGCGGGTGTTCCGGTAGGTCTTGGCATAGGAGGCGTCGTAATCGGCGAGCACGCGGTCAACCTGCGCGGGATCGTCGGCGTCGGGCTTCGGCATGCGGCGGGCGATCAGACGGCGCGCCCCGTTCCCGACGGCAAGGCGAACCTCGTCGTAGGAGGAGAGGGGGTAACCAAAGTGCTCCATGGTCATATTGACGCCGTCGCGGATGGCGTCGAGTGTGTCGGCAAGGGTGCCGTCCAGATCGAAAATGAGGGCGCGGAGCGCGAAAGGATGCGGTGTCATAGGGGCAAATCCTCCGGGAATGATTCTGTTGAAATCTTCAGACAGAGTATAGCACGCCGCGCCTGATTTGTCAACGGGGGGATTGCGTGGGAAACTTTTTGGGAAAAAGTTTCCCCCACCATTAGGCAACTTTTATAGAGGGAATAGCTGTTCGGCTTTAGATTTCTAAAGGGTTTAGCTGTCTCTCTTTTCAGTTTTCGTCCGCCTTTTTCAAAAGACGTCCGCCCGCAAGCGGGCAGGTCAAGGGCGCGAAGCCCTTGTCGCGCTCTGCAGAGCGCGAAATTCCCAGCGGCGTTTCTTTTTTGGATTGTCCGCGGCGGGCATCGCCGCGGGGCTGATCCTGCCCTTCGTGCGCTCGAAGTAGGCTATGCTGTTGCGCAGGAGCAGAAGCACCTGATTA
>CAKSNQ010000017.1 GCA_934476315.1 uncultured Eubacteriales bacterium | reverse complement strand
CCGAAAAGCACCTGCTATCCCCTGCAATTTCAGCTCTTTTAGCCGCTTTTTTCTTTTGAGACCAGAGGCACAAAAGAAAAAAGCTATCAAAAAAGAAAATGCCGAGAGGGGTTTCGCGCTCTGCGGAGCACGACGCGGGGCTTTGCCCCCCGCCCCCACCGCCTTTTGAAAAAGGCGGGCGAAAACTTAAAAAAGGGACAGCGAAAATTTCGGAGATAGCGGCGAAAATCTTAATGAGAACCGGCGAAACTTTGGTGGACAGCATTTTTTGAAAAAATCCCCCTCCCCCCTTGACATCCGCCCAAAACGTGTTATAATAATCTTAGCACTCAAACGCAGAGAGTGCTAAATCACCTGAAAAAATCAAATTTTCATACAAGAACGGCGCGGTTCCGCGTCGGAAAGGCAGGCTTTTTCTATGGAAAAGAAACAATTCCGCACAGAGTCCAAAAAACTGTTGGACATGATGGTCAATTCCATCTACACACACAAGGAGATCTTTCTCCGCGAGCTGATCTCCAACGCCAGCGACGCGCTGGACAAGCTCTACTTCCGCTCGCTGACGGACGAATCCGTCAAGCAGGCAAAGGACGATTACGCCATCTCGCTCGCCGTGGACAAGGAGGCGCGCACACTGACCGTCTCCGACAACGGTTGCGGCATGTCGCGTGACGAGCTGGAAAACAACCTCGGCACGATCGCCAAGAGCGGCTCGTTCGACTTCAAGCAGGAAAACGGCAAAAAGGACGACGTGGACATCATCGGTCAGTTCGGCGTCGGCTTCTACTCCGCGTTCATGGTCGCCGACCGCATCACGGTCGAGAGCCGCGTTTACGGCGCGGAGGAGGCTTGGCGCTGGACCTCCGAGGGCGCGGACGGCTATACGGTCGAACCGTGCGACAAGCCGGAGCACGGAACGGTCGTCTGCCTGCACCTCAAGGAGGACACCGACGACGAAAAGTACGGCGAGTACATGGACGAGTACCGACTGCGCGAGCTGGTGCGCAAGTACTCCGACTACATCCGCTACCCCATCCGCATGGAGGTCGAGACGAGCCGCCCCAAGGCGGACAACGACAAAGAATACGAGACGGTGCGCGAGGTGCAGACGCTCAACAGCCGCATCCCGCTGTGGAAAAAACCGGCGGGCGAGGTCACGGACGAGGAATACGACAGCTTCTACCGCGACAAATTCTTCGACTTTGACAAGCCGCTCAAGGTCATCCCCGTCCACGCCGAGGGTCTGACCAGCTACGACGCCCTGCTCTACATTCCCGCCCGCGCGCCGTACAACTACTACACCACCGACTTTCAGAAAGGCTTACAGCTCTACTCCAGCGGCGTCATGATTATGGAGCATTGCGCCGAACTGCTCCCCGACTGCTTCGGGTTTGTCCGGGGGCTGGTGGACAGCGCCGACCTGTCGCTCAACATCTCGCGTGAGCTGCTCCAGCACGACCGCCAGCTCAAGGTGATCGCCAAAGCCATCGAAAAGAAGATCCGCACGGAGCTGGAGAAGCTGCTCGCCTCCGACCGTGCGACCTACGAAAAATTCTTCGCGGCGTTCGGGCTTCAGCTCAAATTCGGGCTGTACGCCGACTACGGCACACGCAAGGACGAGCTGAAGGACCTGGTGCTGTTCCGCAGCAGCGCGGGCGACGGGCTGACGACGTTCGGCGAGTACGTCACGCGCATGCCCGAGGCGCAAAAGACCATCTACTACGCGTGCGGCGAGAGCGTCGCCAAGATCGCACAGCTCCCGCAGGTGGAGGCGGTGCGCGACCGCGGCTTTGAAGTGCTGTACCTGACCGACGACGTGGACGAGTTCGCCCTGCACATGCTCGGCGAGTACGACGGCAAGAAATTTGCCAACGTCTGCACGGAGAAGCTGGACATCGCCACCGACGAGGAAAAGGAACAGCTCAAAGAAAAGAACGAGCAGGCAAAGGAGCTTCTGGACTTCATGAAGGAGACGCTGGGCGACGCCGTGAGCGCCGTCCGCCTGACCGACACGCTCAAGAACCACCCCGTCAGCCTGTCCACCGAGGGCGGCTTGTCCGTCGAGATGGAAAAGGTGCTGGGCAAAATGCCGGGCGCGGAGCAGTCGGGCGCGAACGCCAAGGCGACGCTCGTGCTTGAGCTGAACGCCTCGCATCCGGTCGTCGAGCGCCTGCGGACGCTGTTTGAGAGCGACCGCGACCGCGTGGCAAGCGACACGAAAATCCTTTACGCGCAGGCGCGTCTCATCAACGGTCTGCCGCTGGACAACCCCGCCGAAATCAGCGATCTGGTCTGTGCTCTGATGTAATTTTCCGGGCAAAACCGCCCGGAATTCCCCTGTCACCCCCTCGGTCGGAAGGCTGAGGGGGTGACTTTTTTCACAGATTATTATATTCGTTTTTGTCTAATCCGACGAATTTTTTGTGCGATTTCAAAAAGTTGCCTCCCCCTTTGTGATTTTTTTGGCAAGATTGCGAAAAAGAACAAATTCCGCTTGCCCCACTTTGCGAAATTCGGTCAATATTTCCGCCGTTTCGGGGCGTTTTTTTTCGCAAAACCCTTGAAAAACGTCAATCCCCATGGTATAATTGGGTCAGAAGTGTGGGTAGGTCTCGCTGTTTTTCTCTTTCTTTAATATAGAGACGAGCAGCAGCCCGCCGTCACAGCCGCCCGGCTCTGACGCACAAGACCCGCCCGCGCTGAAGTTTCGCGCCTTTTGCCATGGGTGAGGGCGCGCCGGAGGTACAAAGCAACATGAAAATTCTGGTCGTAAACGCCGGAAGCTCCTCTCTCAAGTACCAGCTCTTCGACATGGACGCGCACAAGGTCATCGCCAAGGGCAACTGCGAGAAGATCGGCATCGGGGGGTGCATCACGCACAAGCGCCCCGGCAAGGAGGATTACAAGGCGGACGTTGAGTTGCGGGACCACGACGATGCTATCGCGCTGGTGCTCAAACTGCTCTCCGACCCCGACCTCGGCGTCATTTCCTCGGTCGATGAGATCGACGCCATCGGACACCGCGTCGCGCACGGCGGCAAGCTCAAGGAGTCCACACTGTGCACCGACGAGGTTTTAAGTTACCTGTATTCCATCGTGGGCATTAACCCGCTCCACGGTCCGCCCGCCATCAAGGGCATCGAGGCTTGCCGCAAGGTCTGCCCCGGTAAGCCGATGGTCTGCGTGTTCGACACCGCTTTCCACAGCTCCATGGAGCCGGTCTCCTACATCTACCCGCTCCCCTATGAGTATTACGAAAAGTTCCAGCTTCGTCGCTACGGCTTCCACGGCACGTCCCACCGCTACGTTTCCGGACGCGTTGCCGAGCTGTGCGGCAAGCCGCTCTCCGACATGAAGGTCATCACCTGCCATCTGGGGAACGGTTCCTCCATCACCGCCGTCAAGAACGGCAAGGTGGTCGATACCTCCATGGGCTTCACCCCGCAGGAGGGTCTGCCGATGGGCACGCGCAGCGGTTCCATCGACCCCACCATCGTCCCTTACCTGATGCGTGAGCTGAAGGTGACGCCCGACGAGATGGACAACATTCTCAACAAGAAATCCGGACTGCTGGGCGTTTCCGGCGTGTCCAGCGACTGCCGCGAGGTCAACGCCGCCGCCGAAGCCGGCAATGAGCGCGCCAAGCTCGCCATCGACATGCTGGTTCACGACGCCAAGAAGATCATCGGCTCGTACGTCGCCGAGATGAACGGCGTGGACGCGATTGTCTTCACGGCGGGCATCGGCGAGAACGACCGTGCACTGCGCGCCGCCATCTGCGCCGATATGGACGCGCTGGGCATCGTCATGGACGACAAGATCAACGCCGAGTGCCCGCGCGGGGAGGCTTTCGAGCTGACCGGCAAGGGTTCCCACGCACGCGTGTTCGTCATCCCGACGGACGAGGAATACATGATCGCGCTCGACACCGAAAAACTGACCGCCGGAAAGTAATCCGGGGGCTGTCCCGGGTTCCGGCTCCCATCCGGGTTCCGGTTCCGGTTCAGATTTAGATTTGGATCCAAATTTCAATTCGATCCCGATTCCGCAAGAAAAGAGGTTTTGCTTCGCTTATGCCTACTCTTTTTGAAATCAAACGGCAAATGGTCGAGGTCGGCAAGCTGATGTATCAGAAAGGGCTTGTCATCGCCAAGCACGGGAACATTTCCTACAAGCTGAGCGACAACGAGTTTCTCTGCACGCCCGGCGGACTGTGCAAGGCGTTTTTGACGCCGGACGCACTGGTGCGCGTGGACGGCGACGGCAACCCGCTGGAGAAGGGCAAAAAGCCTACCTCCGAAATCCGCATGCACATCGCCATTTACCGCCTGCGCCCCGACATCAACTGCATCGTCCACGCACAGCCCGCGGCGACCACCGCGTTTGCCATTTCGGGCGTGGACGCGACGCGTTTCGTCCTGCCCGGCGACAAAAAGACGTATTTCGGATACGTCCCCGCCGCCGCTTACGACAAGAAGAACCACGACGCCAACACCCTCGCCTCCCACATGAGCGACCGGGCGCAGATGGCGTACATCTTCCACGGGGATTCCTCCCTGTCCGTCGGCGACACGCTCTACAACGCCTTTGACAACATCGAATCCCTGGAGCATTACTGCCGCGTGAGCATTTACGCCCGCGGGCTGGACGCCATCGAGAACGCGACGTGCGACACCCTGCGCGCCGAGCTGGAGCGCCGCCACTGCGGCGAGCACTCCGCCTGCGCCAAGTGCCCCAAGTGCGGCAAGGTCGGCTGTCACGGCGAGTGCTCCCACGTTGCCTCCGCTCCCGCGGGCGCGGACGACGAGGCGGTGCGCGAGGTCGTGCGCCGCGTCATAGAGCAGCTCGGGAAATAACCGCGCGCCAACCAAAAAATCCGACGTCCTCCGGCGGGAAATCCCGGCATTGCACCAAAAGGGCGGCAATCCCGGACGCCGCGCCGAGGGGAGGACCCTTTGGGCGCCGCGCCGGGGAGAACAAGCCCGGCATCGCGTCAGGGGGATGAACCCGGACGCCGAACCGAGTGAATAAACCCCGGACATCACGTCAAGGGGGGCGAACCCGGGTCATTAAACTGAGGGAGCGACCCCCGGACATCGCACCACATGTGAAAAAGTAAGGAGAGATTTTCATGGCAAACAACTGGTCCCAGGCGCAGATCGACGCCATCGTCAACTCCGTTCTCAAAAAACTCAACAACGAAACCGGCGCGCCCGTCACCGAGAAAAACTGGGACGCGACGCAGTACGGCGGGCGCAAGTTCATCGGCATCTATGAGGACATGAACGACGCGATCGCCGCCGCCAACGAGGGTTACAAGACCGTCCGCGCCATGTCGGTGGCGGAACGCGAAAAGCTGATTACCGTCATCCGCGGCATGATCCGCGAGGAAGCGCACATCATGGCGGCGCTCGGCGTGGCGGAAACCAAAATGGGACGCGTCGATCACAAGACCGCCAAGCACATTCTCGTCGCGGACAAGACCCCCGGCACCGAGGACATCGAGCCGTCGGTCAAGACGGGCGACAACGGTCTGACGCTGACCGAAATGGCGCCGTTCGGCGTCGTCGGAAGCATCACACCGTCCACCAACCCCTCCGAAACCGTGCTGTGCAACAGCATCGGCATGATCGCGGCGGGCAACGGCGTGGTCTTTAACCCCCACCCCAATGCCATCGCGACCTCCAACTACGCGGTCGATCTCATCAACCGCGCCTGCGCCAAGGCGGGCGGTCCCCGCGTGCTGGTTGCCTCGGTCGTCAAGCCGACCATGGATACGGCGCAGATCATGTACAAGTCCCCGCTCATCCGTCTCCTGGTCTGCACGGGCGGTCCCGGCGTCGTCAAAGCCGTGCTGTCCTCGGGCAAGAAAGCCATCGGCGCGGGCGCGGGTAACCCCCCCGTCATCGTGGACGATACGGCGGACATCCGCAAGGCGGCAAAGGACATCATCGACGGTTGCACCTTCGACAACAACCTGCCCTGCATCGCCGAAAAGGAAGTGTTCGTGTTCGACAACGTCGCCGACGAGCTGATTGCGGGCATGATGCAGAACGGTTGCTACAAGATCACCCGTGAGCAGGCGGACGAGCTGGCAAAGATCGTTCTCAAGGAAGTCAAGGATGAGAACGGCAAGGTTGTCAAGCACGTCGTCAACCGCGACTGCGTGGGCAGAGACGCCAAGGTCCTGCTCGCTAAAATGGGCATCCGGGTGGGCGACGAAATCCGTTGCGTCATCTGCGAGGTTCCCTTCGAGCACCTGTTCGTGCAGGAGGAGCTGATGATGCCGATCCTCGGCATTGTCCGCGTCAAGGACATCGACGAGGCGATTGATCTGGCAGTCAAGGCGGAGCACGGCAACCGCCACACCGCGCACATGCACTCCAAGAACATCGACAACCTCAGCCGCTTCGCCAAGGCGATCGAAACGACCATTTTCGTCAAGAACGCCCCCTCCTACGCCGGCATCGGATTCGGCGGCGAGGGTCACGCAACCTTTACCATCGCCGGTCCCACGGGCGAGGGTCTGACCAGCGCACGCAGCTTTACCCGCCGCCGCCGCTGTGTCATGGTGGACAGCTTCCACATCATCTGACCCCGCGTTTTTTCCAAGGATTATATTAAGGAAAGGATTACATATATTATGGAACTGAATGCTGCTCAGATTGAGAGCGTCGTTCGTCAGGTTCTCGCCGGCATGAACGGCTCCGCTCCCGCGGGAAGCAAGCCCGGCACTGCCAAGGTCGCCGTCCTGACCGCTCCCAAGAAAATCGAAATTCAGGAGGTCGCCATCCCCGAGCTCCGCGACGATGACATCCTTGTCCGCGTCGAGGGCGCCGGCGTCTGCGGCACCGACGTTCACGAGTGGAAGGGCGATCCGTTCGGCATGTGCCCCGTCATCCTCGGTCACGAAGGAACGGGTGAGATCATCGCGCTGGGCAAGAACGTCAAGTGCGACACCGCGGGCAAGCCGCTCAAGGTCGGAGACAAGATCGTCACCTCGGTCATCTCCTGCGGCGAGTGCCACGTCTGCCGTATGCACCCCGGCAACACCAACCTGTGCGACAAGCAGGGCATCTTCGGTCTGATGCCGCAGAACAAGGAAAACCCGCTCAACGGCTGGTTCGCCACCCATCTGCTCATCCGCGCCAAGGGTGCGACCTACTTCCAGGTCAACGATCTGGACCTCAAGCAGAGAATGCTTCTTGAGGTCGCCTGCGTCTGCGTGCACGCGCTCTACCGCGGCATGAGCACGGGGCTGCTCAACTTCAACTCCAAGGTCGTGCTTCAGGGCTGTGGACCGGTCGGTCTGATGATGTGCGCGGTTCTCCGTGCCGCAGGCATCAACCACATCATCGCCATCGACGGCGCGCAGAAGCGTCTGGATATGGCAAAACGCCTCGGCGCCAAGACGACCATCAACTTCAAGGAAGTCACCGAGCTTGCCGATCGCGTGAAGATCGTCAAGGAGGTCTCCGACGGTCAGGGCGCGGACTTCGCCTACCAGTGCACGGGCGCTCCCATGGCTGCCGCTTCCATCTATGATTACATCCGTCGCGGCGGCGGTATGTGCGAAATGGGCTTCTTCGTCAACAACGGCGAGTATTCCATCAACCCGCACTTCGCTATGTGCAACAAGGAGATCACCATCGTCGGCTCGTGGGACTACACCGCCGAGGATTATCCCACCACCATGGCGTTCCTGCGTCAGTGCAAGGAAATGAACATCCCGATTGAGGAGCTGGTCACCCATTCCTTCCCGCTCGAAAAGCTCAACGAGGCAATGGAAGTCAACGTCTCGCAGGCGGGCATTAAGATCTGCTACATTGCCGACTGATCGGAGGCTGTCCGATGGCTCTTGGTATGATTGAATGTTTCGGCTTTGTCACCTCGGTGGTCGTCGCCGACAAGGGACTCAAGACCGCCGACGTCGAGCTGGTCGCCATTGACAAAAACAAGCCCGCCAACGCAGATAAATGCGAGGTGCCGCTGGTCATGGTGGTCAAGTTCGAGGGCAGCGTCGCCGCCGTGGACATGGCGGTGCAGGCAGGCAAGGCAGAAGCCGAAAAGCGGGGCATGTTCATCGCCTCGCGCATTATCCCGCGGCAGGATGAGCAGATCGAATGGTTCGCTCACCTCAACGCGCTCGGGAAAAACTCAACGATTTAACATTCCCACAAAAACAGTAATGATAAAATGAAATCCAAAGGAGATTAAAGTTATGTTGGAAGCTCTTGGTATGGTCGAAACCCGCGGTCTGGTTGCCGCAATCGAGGCTGCCGATGCGATGTGCAAGGCGGCGAACGTTGTCCTGATCGGCTCCGAGAAGATCGGGTCCGGATTGGTGAGCGTCATGGTTCGTGGTGACGTCGGCGCTGTCAAAGCCGCTGTCGAAGCCGGCGGTGCCGCTGCCGCTAACCTGGGCGAGGTTGTTGCAACCCACGTCATTCCCAGACCCCACACCGATGTGGAAAAAATCCTGCCCGTCATTAAATAAGATTTGACGAAAAGGTCCCCGACGCCCTGCGCATAGCGCCAAGCTACGCTCACGCGCCAAGCTACTCTCACGAGTCAAGCCGCACACAGCGCCAAGCCGCGCACAGCGCCAAGCCGCACTTAATGCGTCGAGCTACGCCCAATGAGCCGCGCCGCGCATAGCGCCAAGCCGCGCGTAGTGCCGCGTTGCGTTTGATGGCGCAGGTTTTACCTGTGCGCCGGTCGCCGGGGACGCCCCGAACACCGACCGGTCCGACGGATCGGTCAACAGATAGAAAGGTCAGGTCAATCTTATGGAAGACAAGGCGATCGCTCTTCTTGAGGTACAGGCGCTGGTCGCCGCCATCACAGGGCTGGATGCCATGCTCAAAGCCGCAAACGTGCAGTTCATCTGCGCGGAAAAGCGACTGGGCGGCAAGCTGGTCACGGTCGTGGTGGAAGGCTCGGTCGGCGCGGTGACTGCCGCGCTGGACGCCGGAGTCGCCGCCGCCGCTGAAGTCGGGACGGTCAAGCTGCACGAGGTCATCGCGCGCCCCCATCCCGGAATTCTCCGGTTTCTCAAGAAGAAAAAAGCAGAGTGAGGCTCCCCGGCTCACGCCGGTTCCCGGCTGTTGTCGGGTTCGCTGACGTCCGTCGGTTTCCGATAATGTCGGGTTCGCTGACATCCCGTTGGTTTTGCCAACGTTCGTTCGGCTCCCCGACTCGCGTCGGATTCGTTGACGCTCGGTTGATTGCCGATCGCGTCGGTTTTGCTGACGCTCCACCGGATTTCCCGGCTCACTCGCAAGCCACCCGCGCCCCGCACATGCCCCCGGCTGTGCACCCTTACATTGTTTGTTGAATAAACAAAAAATACATTTTTTACATGGAGGATAATCTCATGGAAGCTCTTGGTATGGTCGAAACCCGCGGTCTGGTTGCCGCAATCGAGGCTGCCGATGCTATGTGCAAGGCGGCAAACGTCATCCTCATCGGTTCCGAGAAGATCGGTTCCGGATTGGTGAGCGTCATGGTTCGTGGCGACGTCGGCGCTGTCAAAGCCGCTGTCGAAGCCGGCGGTGCCGCTGCCGCTAACCTGGGCGAGGTTGTTGCAACCCACGTCATTCCCAGACCGCACGCTGACGTTGAAAAGATCCTGCCCGTTATCAAGTAATTTACGGCGCAGACAAATTTCTTTGACGTCCGGCACGGAGCGCGGGGGACCTTTCCGTTTCCCGCGCCCCACCCGCCGATTTTCGCTTTTCCCCGGGTCGGTGTCCGATCGGCGCGCGCTCCGCACGCATTTCGCGTGGGTTCGCGTATGCTTCGCACGTATTTCGCGTGGGTTCGTGTGTTCGTATGTCCGCGTGGGTTCGCGTATTCGCACTTTCCCCGCCGTTTCCGACTTTTTCCTTATTTTCGCGCTTGCGTTACATTCGCTTTTCGTTTGTTCTTCGTTTATTTTCCGGGAGTCCCCCGGCGTCCCCGCCGCGTCGGGTCTGAAATTGTAAATTCCGCGCCGCTGTGCGCGTTTTCCTTCATAAAAGATTAAAGAAGTGAGGCTGTCTTATGGAATACAATGCGTCCACTGTCGCCGAAATGGTCAAAAAGGTTCTCGCCGAGCTGAATTCCTCCCCCGCGCAACCGGGCGCACAGGCGGGAGCGGCGGCGACGGACGTTGCCGAAGGCGAAATTCCCGTCGGCGTGTCCAACCGCCACATTCACCTGACAAAAGAGGACATGGAGACCCTGTTCGGCGTCGGCTACGAGCTGACCCCCCTCAAGGACCTGTCCCAGCCCGGGCAGTTCGCCTGCAAGGAGACGCTGACGCTGATCGGTCCGTCCATGCGCGCCATCGAGGGCGTGCGCGTACTCGGTCCGCTCCGCTCCCGCTCGCAGGTTGAAATCTCCAAGACCGACTCCTTCGTGCTGAAAGTCAAGCCCCCCGTGCGGGAATCCGGCTCGCTCGACGGCTCCGCGCCCATTCTGATCGTCGGGCCGCGCGGCGTGGTTTCACTCCGTGAGGGCTGTATCATCGCCAACCGTCACATTCACATGAGCCCGGACGACGCCGCGCACTTCGGTGTGGCGGACGGCGACACCATTGACGTCGATGTCAACGGCGGCACGCGCCGCACGCGTTGGTTCGACGTTCAGATTCGCGTCAGCCCCAAGTTCCGTCTGGAAATGCACGTGGACACCGACGACGCCAACGCCGCGGGAATCGGCAACGGCGCCCGTGTCAGCGTCGTCAGAAAGTAATCCCGCACATCCGTCACGCCACGCGGTGCGTGCCGCCTGTCTGCCATACCGCGCCCCGCGCGTGAGCGGGAATCTCGCAGAGGATAGAGGTAGTCTTATGCTCAAAGGAATCGTCGTCTCCAACATCGTGTCCACCCGCAAGCAATCCGCGCTCGTCGGGTCGAAATTTCTCGAAATCCGCCTGATCGAAAACGGCAAGGACACGGACAAATTCATCATCGCCGTGGACAGCGTGGGCGCGGGCATCGGCGAGACGGTTCTCGTCACGACCGGCTCGGGCGCGCGGCTGGCAATGAGTCACCCGGACGTTCCGGTGGACGCGGTTGTCGTCGGTATCGTCGATCAGGTCTGACGCCGCACCCGGGTGCCGACAAGAGCGGCACGGCTGCATGGTTGAAACGGTTCGTGCAAGCAATGCGTCGGTACGGGCGCGCGGTTTTCACGCCCTGTTCGCCGCAATTTGATTGCTTGCAAACTTGAGATCCCCCGGGGGGAATCGCCAAAGTTAGGCTCCCCCGCGACTTGGGTTCACCCGCGGCTTTCGTCGCAGGTTGTCCTCGGTGCGCGGCGCGTTTTCCCCCGCAACCCGTGGTGTCTGTCCCTCGCCCCAGGAGCCTTCGGCTCACGCCGGGTGTCCCCCTCCCCCCCCCTGCTTCTTTTGATTTTTCACAATAACCGTTTATCGCTGATTTCTGTTTACAATCCGCACGGCGTCCGCGCGACGCCCGAGAAAAGGGAGAGTATTGATTTTGGAACTTTCGCAAGTAAAACAACTGATTCAGACCGCAGGCGTCGTCGGCGCGGGCGGCGCGGGCTTCCCGTCCTACGCGAAACTGGCGGAGGGCGCCGACACCCTCATCATCAACGCCGCCGAGTGTGAGCCCCTGCTCTACACCGACTACATGCTCCTGCGCGAGCGCCTGTACCGCGTCATTGAGGGCGCACAGGCGATCATGGAGATGACCAACATCAACCATTGCATCCTCGCCGTCAAGCTCAACAAGGGCAAGGCACTCCACTGGGTGGACGGGCAGGAAATGGCTGCCGGCATCCACCTCAAGCTCCTCCCCAACGTCTACCCCATGGGCGACGAAATCAACCTCATCTATGAGGCGACCGGTCGGCTGGTTCCGCCCGGACAGCTCCCGATGACCGTCGGCGTCATCGTCATGAACCTTGAAACCGTCTACAACATCCGCGCCGCGCTCCGCCACAACAAGCCCGTTATCGAAAAATGGCTGACCGTCGGCGGCGACATCCCGCGCTCCTACGTGGTGCGCGTCCCGGTCGGCGTGCGCATTTCCGCCCTGTTTGAAAAGCTGGGCATTACCGTTCCCGCGGGTCACACCGTGCTCGACGGCGGTCCCTCCATGGGACGCATCATCGACCCGTCCCGGGCGATCGTCACCAAGGCGACCAAGGGACTGATGATCCTGCCGGACGACATCCCCGCCATCTTCACCAAGAAGCGGACGGTGCAGGCGCAGCTCAACCTCGCGGCGACGGCTTGTTGCCAGTGCACCCGTTGCACCGACATGTGCCCCCGCAACCTGCTCGGCTACCCGATCGAACCGCACAAGCACGTCCGCGTGGAAAACGCCGTGGCGGAGGCTATGCCGGAGGACATCCTCACGGCGACGACCTGCTCCTCCTGCGGCATCTGCGAAATCGCCGCCTGCTGTCAGTCGATCTCGCCCCGCGCCGTCATTCAGTCGCACAAGGCGATCCTCGGCAAGAACCGTATGAAATTTATTGCCAAGCCCGGCGAGGAATACAAAGTCAGCCCCGACCGCCGCGCCCGTCAGATGCCCTCCGACCGCTGGAAGCGTCTGCTCGGCGTGGACAAGCTGGACAAGGTCCCCGAATACATCGCGGAGAAGCTCGACTTTCCGTGGGTCGAGGTGTTCACCTCCCAGCACATCGGCGCGCCCTCCATTCCTTGCGTCAGCGTCGGGGACATGGTCACGGAGGGACAGATCATCGCCAATGCCGCCGCCGGATTTTCGGTTCCCCAGCACGCGTCCATCTCCGGCAAGGTCACGCACGTTGACCCCACCAACATCATAATCGAGAAAGTTTGAGGTAGGAAATGTATCAGGCAATCGGTGTTATTGAACTCAAAAGTATCGCCAAGGGCATTGAGGCTTGCGACATCGCGCTCAAGAGTGCGGGCGTCCGTCTGGTCGCCTCCCACGCAACCTGCCCCGGAAAATATGAAATCATCCTGACCGGCGCTGTCGCCGACGTCACCGCGTCGCTGGACGTGGTGCGCAGTCGCTTCGGCACCACGCTGATCGATACCTCTATCATGGGACGCATCGACCCCGCGGTCATTACCGCGCTGTTCGGTACGCAGTCGGTCGCCCGCAAGGGTAGCGTCGGCGTGATCGAAACGTTCTCCGCCGCGACCATCATCAAGGCGGCGGATATTGCGGTCAAGACGGCGAAAGTCGAACTGTACGACCTGCGCGTTTCGCGCGGTATGGGCGGTAAGGGCGTTGCCATCCTCACGGGGGATGTCGGCGACGTGACCGCCGCGGTGGAAGCGGGTGCGCGCTACGCCGAGGAGCAGGGACTGCTCAACAACAGCACGGTGATTCCCGCGCCGCACGCGGATTTGTGGGAACAGCTCTGACGCTGAGCCACGGGCGGCTGTGACGCCTCTGGCGCACAGGTGTCAAAGATATGCGGGTGCTATCGCGCGGGTGTTGATGCACTACGGGTGCGGATTCATGGGTGCGTCCCGCCCGGCGCGGCAATGCGACAAGTACGATTGCACAACGGCACGCGGCACGATCATGCGGCATGCGGCAAGCGCGGCGGCGCGGTAACGCGTTGCGCCGACCGTTGATCCGTTGACCGTTAACCGTTGACCGTTGACCGTTGACCGTTGACCGTTGATCTGCAGCTGTGCGTCTCGCCCCGCGCGGCGTGTCCCGTCGGACGCGATATGCCCCACCCCCGCGTGGGTATGCCCCGCCCGGTGCAGTATGTCTCGTCTCCGTGCGATCCGTCTCGCCCCGCGTAGCATGTCCCGCCGTTCGCCGTTTGTTGCCCGCGTTTTCCGTTTTCCCGTTTTTCCGCGCCATTTCCCTCACGGAAGGAGTGTTTTTCATGCCGAATCTGCCCAATCCGGAGCTGATGCAGGACAAAATGCGGATTGTCCAGGAATTGGTCCCCGGTCGCCAGATCACACTGGCTCATATCATCGCCAATCCGGGCAAAATCCTCTACCAGAAGCTGGGACTCGACCCCGCAGTCGAATATTCCCGCTCCGCCATCGGCGTTCTGACCATCAGCCCCGCCGAAACCGCCGTCATCGCGGCGGACATCGCCATCAAGTCCTCGGACGCCGACCTCGGCTTCGTCGACCGCTTCAGCGGAACGCTCATCCTCACGGGAACCGTCAGCGCGGTCGAGGCTTCCTTCACCGCCATCACCGACTACACCCGCGACAAGCTGGGCTTCACCGTCTGCCCGGTCACGCGCACGTAACGCTGTGAAAAAGCTCATTCTGATCGGTCGGGTCGCGGCGGGCAAGACCACCCTCATGCAAAAGCTCAAGGGCGAACAGATCCGCTACTGCAAAACGCAGTACGTCTACTACACCGACACGATCATCGACACGCCCGGTGAATATACCGAGGAGCGGCATCTGGGCGCGGCGCTCGCGCTGTACACCTATGAGGCGGACGTGGTCGGGCTGCTGATTACCTCGGATTACCCCTACAACCCCTTCCCGCCCGGCTGTACCTCCATGTGCAACCGCGACGTGATCGGGCTTGTCACCGGTATCGACAAGCCGAACGGCAACCCCGCCCGCGTCGAGAGCTGGCTCCGGCTCGCGGGGTGCAAAACGATTTTCCATATCAGCTCATACACCGGCGAGGGCATCCGCGACATCATTGCCTACCTGGACGACGGCAAGGACGCGCCCCTGAAGCGCGACGGCACCGAGGTCGCCCCGGACGCCGAAAATGTCCCGGGCACCGAAGACATACCGGACGCCATGGTTGCCGCAACCGCAAAAAGCGTCCCGGAAGGAGGTTCTTCCCATGAGTAAGACCAAAGTCCTCTGCTTCGCCAACAACAAAGGCGGGAGCGGCAAATCCACGACGTGCGCCAACGTCGCCTACAACATGGCGCTCGCGGGCAAGCGCGTGCTTGCGGTGGACGGCGACATGCAGCTCAACCTCACGCTCTCCTTCTTCCCCGAGGACGACGCGCTCGCGTTCGCGCAGAGCGGGAAAAATCTTTACACCGCCATCCGCGAGCAAAAGAGCCTTGCCGACTACATCGTCAGGACCCCCTACGAAAACCTCGACCTCATCCCCTCCTCCACCCTGATGAGCGGCATCGAATACGAGCTGTTCACCAAGTGGCAGCGGGAGTTTATCCTGAAAAAATGCCTTGAACCCGTCCGCGCCTCGGGCGTGTACGACTACATTCTCATCGACTCGCCCCCCACGCTGGGCGGCTGGGTCATGAACATCATGTGCGCCTCCGATTTTCTCATCGTGCCCGTCGAGGCAAGCCCGTGGGGGCTGTTCGGTCTCGCCAACATGTTTGAGTTCGTCGATCAGGTGCGCACGATCTCCCCGAACCTGCGCGTGCTTGGCATCGCCATTACCAAGGCGGACGAGCGCAAGAATTACTTCCACCAGACCGTGGAAACGTTGCGCGGGTATGAAAATATCAAGCTCTTTGATACGTACATCCGCATTGACAGCTCCGTGGAGTGGGCGCAGGACAACAGCAAGCCTGTCGGCGCCTTCCGCCGGGGAGCCAGAAGTGCCAAAGAATATTCTGATCTGACAAAGGAGATTATGAACGATGCCAATCGGTAAAAACAGCATTTCCCGTGTGGCGGGTGCGGGACAGGGAAAGAAATCCGCCGCAAAACCAACCGCGTCCGAAAAGAAAGCAAACGAGCCGGTCGTCATCCCCGTGGAGGAGCCGCTGTCCACCGAGATTACCATTGCCGCCGCCCCCAAGAAAAAGTCCACGCGCACCGGCGCACCCAAAACCACGAAGTCCGCGCCTGCCAAGTCCGCCGCCCCCGCGGAGAAGAAGGAATCCTCCCCCGCCAAGGTCACGACGTTCTGCGCGCCCGGCGAAGAGCTTCCCGTCCACCTGCTTTGATCGGTAAATAAAATTTCAACATATACAGAGGAGAAAAACCATGCTTGTTTCTTTGAACGATGTGCTGCCCCGCGCCAAAGCGGAGCACTATGCCGTGGGTCTGTTCAACACGGTCAACCTGGAAATGGCGGAGGGCGTTATCGCCGCTGCAGAGGAACTGCGCGCACCGCTGATCATCGGTACCGCCGAGGTCCTCACGCCGTTTGCCTCGCTGGAGCACCTTTCCACCTTCCTCATCCCCATGGCAAAGAAGGCTTCCGTGCCGATCGTCATCCACTTTGACCACGGTCTGACGCTGGCGATGGTCAAGAAAGCAATCGACCTCGGATTTACCTCCGTCATGTACGACTGCTCGACCGATGACTACTATTCCAACATGGGACGCGTCCGCTGCCTGGTGCAGTACGCGCACGAGCGCGGCGTTTCGGTGGAGGGCGAGCTGGGTCACGTCGGCGCCAACGAAGCAAGCGCGGAGAATCACGGTCCCAACGACTCCAGCATCTACACCGACCCCGCTCAGGCGAAGGAGTACGCCGAAGCGACGGGCGTGGACGCGCTGGCAGTTGCCATCGGAACGGCGCACGGCGCTTACAAGGCAAAGCCGAAGCTCGACTTTGACCGTCTGGAAACCATCGCGGGCATGGTCAAGACCCCGCTGGTTCTGCACGGCGGCTCGGGTCTGTCCGACGACGACTTCCGCAAGTCGATCGCCAAGGGCATTGCCAAGGTCAACATCTTCACCGACATCAACACGGCGTTTGCCGACCAGGCGGCGAAGTCCTACAAGCCCGGCATGGGTCAGACCGACCTGATGCTCGGCGTCAAGGAAGCCGTCAAACAGGCAACCATGGAGAAAATGCAGCTCTTCGGTTGCGCCGGCAGATATTGATTTTCCCGGGCGGCAAGCAGGCTCTTGCCCACGAAATCCCAAAAGCAAAAAGGACTGTGCCCTCACGGGTGCAGTCCTTTCTGATTGTCTGCCGCAATCGTCTGTCGTAATTGTCCGTCAGAAAATCACGGTCACGCAGGTTCCCACGTCCGGCTCGCTCTCAATGCTCAGGCGCGCGCCGTACAGCGTGCAGATGTGCTTGACAATGGCAAGCCCCAGCCCCGTTCCGCCGGTTTTCTTGGAGCGGGATTTGTCCACGCGGTAGAAGCGCTCGCACAGCCGCGGCAGATGCTCCGCGGGGATGCCGATGCCCGTGTCCCGCACGGTCAGCCGCACATGCTCCTCCACCCGGTCCAGGACGATCTCCACGCTCCCGCCCTCGCGGTTGTAGTTGACCGCATTGGAGCAAAGGTTGGAAATCAGCTCGTACGCCTCGGCGGGGCTCATGAAAACGCTCTCCTCTCCGCGCACGGTCACGTTCAGCTTCTTATCCGCAATCGCGCCGTGCAGCTCCGCCACGACCTCCCCTGCCACCGTGTGCAGAGGCGTCGGAACCGCGCAGGTCGGGCGGGCGCTTTGGTTTTCCAAACCCGACAGCTTGAGCATATCCGAAATGAGCTCGCCCATGCGGATGGTCTCGTGCAAAATCCGCTCCACCTGATGCCGCGTCTGCTCGTCGATGTTGTCCCGCGCGAGGATCAGCTCGGCGTTGCCGCGCGTCACCGTGATGGGGGTCTTCAGCTCGTGCGACGCATTGGCGAAAAAGTCGCTCTTTTGCCGCGCGACCGCCCGCACCTCGGTCTGGTCGGTGAAGATTACGATGTCGGCAACCTCGTCGGCAAGCGCGTCGCCCGTCACACGGTGGACGGTGACTGCCAGGTCCCTGCCGTCCGTCGTGTAGGAAAAGCTCCCGCCGCTCCCCGTCGCCTCGCGGATGCGGTCGCACAGCCCGGTGTCGTCGATCAGATAATTGAGCGGACAACCGTCGTCCTGCGCGCTCCCGCCGAACATCGCCTGCGCGCTGTTGTTGGCGAACACGATGTTGCCCGCCGCGCTCAGCGCCACAACGCCCTGGGCGATGGTGTCCAGCACCAGCGAGAGCTTTTGCTGTTCGCGCGACAAAAGTGCAATGTTCGCCCGCGTCCGCTCGCTCACTTCGTTGATCCGACGCAGAACCGCGTAAAATTCCGGCTCGCGGCTGTCGGTGCGGATGGGACGGTACTCGCCGCTCTCCAGCGTTTGCAGGCTGTCGGCGACGTCCTCGACCTTGCGGGAAATCTGCCGGGAAAGCCGCCCCGCGACAAAGAACGACACGACCAGCGCCACGGCAAGGGACAGTGCCAGAAGCGGCACCGCCGAGCGCAGGAACGACCGGACCTGACTGCTCTTGACGGCAACGCGGATGACGATCTGCGTGCCGTCCTCCAGCCGGGAGCAGACCGCGAAATAGGTCATGTAGCACCCGAACGTGTCGGAATACCGCTCCACCGTATGCGGGTTGCCCGCGAGCGCGCCGATGACCTCCTCGCGGTCGGCATGGTTTTCGAGCGCCCCCTCGGTGTTGCTTTCAAAGAGAAGCTCGCCGTCCGTGCTCAGCACGGTGACGCGCAAATCCGCGCTCTCGCCGTACGCCCGCAAACGTTCCAGGTCTTTTTCATCGCGCAGGAGCGCGGAGAGCAGCTTTGCCTCAGATGCCAGCCGTTCGCCGACCACCGCCCTGCTGACCCGTCGGAGCGCGAAAACGCCCGCCCCGAACACGAGAAGCGCGCAAAGCAGGGACAGGGCGAACACGCGAACAAAAATTTTCCGTTTCATATGGTTTCCTTTCTTACGAAGGTGAACTGCGCCTTGCCGCGCGGCATACGAGCAATCTCCCCCCTCTTTGCACCGCGGGGGCAACTAAAAGTACATCCCAACAGCATGCAAAGCAAATCTAACTTCTCCACACAGCAAAAACAACCTTCTTTTAGCGGTTCTTGAGGAGGGAGAAACCATCTCAAACGCCGAAGTTTGGCGGCTTGCCGCGGTCCTCGCATCCCCACACTCTTTGGCTGTGCGCCGCACACAGAGATTGGGAGGGGCAAAGGGAAAAGCACCCACACCTCCACGCATCTCAGCAATTTCCCCGCGCTGTCTCCCGCGGCGAGGGGAAAGCTCGCCGGGAGTTTTCCCTCGCCCATCTTTCTACATTTCAGCGAATTTTGTGGGAGGGGTATGGGGAGGGTTTGCGGCTCTGCCGCGTCCTCCCCAATGCGCTGGCGAGCCGCGTTGTTGCGGCGCGACGCGCATCCAGCCTTGGAGTGGAGGGCGTGGGGGGGAGCCGCCTGCGCTACGCGGCAGGCACGAACGCCTGAGGGGTTCTCCCCCCACATCCTGCATCAAAGACCCAAACGAAAAGTAGATACCAACCGCAAGTACAAAACACTCACAGTCCCAAGCAATTCAGCGCTTTCAGCCGCTTTTTCTTTGGAGCCAGAGGCGCAAAGAAAAAGCTAACAAAAAGAAACGCCGCAAGAGTTTCGCCGCCTGCGGGCGGCGACATGGGGCTTCGCCCCAAACCCCACCGCCTTTTGAAAAAGGCGGGCGAAAACTTAAAAGTGAGATAGCTGAACCTTTTAGAACCCTACCGGCGAACAGCCTATTCCTCTATAAAAGTTTTTGAAGGGTGTGGGAAACTTTTTCCCAAAAAGTTTCCCACGTCGCGCCCCTCGTACCCCCTCACTGCGCCTCGAAGCGATACCCGATGCCCCGCACCGTCACGATCGCGTCATAGCCGCCCACCGCCTTGATCTTCTCGCGGAGCGTCGCCATATGCATATCCAGCGTCCGCGTTTCGCCCATGAAATTCTCGCCCCAGACCTCGCGGAACAGCGTCTCCCTGTCCACCGTCACGCCCGCGTGCCCGATCAGGTACGCAAACAGCCGGTATTCCTTGAGCGTCAGCCCGAGGTCGCGTCCCTCATACAGCACGCGGTACGTGTTCTGATCTACCGTAAAGCCCCCCGCCGTGGAGACGTACAGGTTGGCGCGGCGCAGGCTCCCCCGCACCCGTGCCATCAGCTCCAGAATGGAAAACGGCTTTGCCATGTAGTCGTCCGCGCCCTTGTTCAGCCCCTTGACGAAGCTGATCTCGTCCGACTTGGCGCTGACGATGATGACCGGCACGCGCGCGTCCCTCTCGCGGATGCGGGACAGGATGGTATACCCGTCCATGTCCGGGAGCATGATGTCCAGGAGAATCAGGTCGGGACGCCGCTCGTCAAACGCCGCGAAAAACGCCGTGCCGTTCTCGAACATCCGCAGCTCATATTCCTCCTCAAACGCGCCCTCATACACCTCGCGGATGCCCTCGTCATCCTCTACGACATAGATCAGTTGTTTGCTCATCAGTTCTTGATGTGTACTCCTGTTTCGTTGTATTTCGTCCACTCCGCCACATTGACGGCGTGGTCTCCGATGCGTTCCAGATATTTTGCGACCATCATCAGCGTGATCGCCTGGTCGCCGTTCTTTCTGCCGTCCTGCTGAATGAGCGCGATCAGCTCATCCTGCACCGTCAGAAACAGCGAATCCATCTCGTCGTCCAGCGCAATCACGCCGTCCGCGAGCCGCTCGTCGCTCTGAATGAACGAATTGACCGACTCCCTTGCCATGTGCACGGCAAGCTCGCCCATCGCCTTCAGATGCGTCATTTTCTTGATGTAGGTCTCCCCCGGCATGGTGTAGACCAGCTCGCCGATGTCGCTCGCCTGGTCGCCGAAGCGCTCGATGTCGGTAATCATCTTGAGCGCGGTGGAGACCATACGGAAGTCCTTTGCCACCGGCTGGCGGCGGATGAGCATGCGCATGCACTTTTTTTCAATGTCCATCTCAAACTCGTCCACCTGCCTGTCCTGCTCCCCGACGCTCCGCCCCAGCTCGCGGTCGAACGTCACCAGCGCGGTCGTCGCGTGGGCGATCATATCCGCGGTCAGACGGCACATGGACACCAGCTCGTCCTTCAATTCTTCCAGCTCTTCTTCAAACTGCTTTCTTGCGGACATATCTTCTCTCCTTATTTTACTATATTTTTCCATGGCGCGCAAGAGGATTTTCTCGGATTTTGAAAGAAATTCCCGGCGCGCGGCTCCTCCGATCACCATATCAGCCGAACCGCCCCGTAATGTAGCGCTCCGTGCGCTCGTCGGCGGGGTCGGTAAAGATCACGTCGGTGTCCCCGAACTCGACCAGCTCGCCGAGCAGGAAGAACCCGGTCTTGTCCGAAATCCGCGTTGCCTGTTGCATGTTGTGCGTGACCATCACAATGGTGGTCGTCTTTTTCAGCTCGTCGCACAGCTCCTCGATCTTGCCCGTCGAGATGGGGTCAAGCGCCGAGGTCGGCTCATCCATGAGCAGAATCCCCGGCTTGACTGCCAGCGCCCGCGCGATGCACAGCCGCTGCTGCTGACCGCCCGAAAGCCCCAGCGCCGAGGTGCTGAGACGGTCTTTCAGCTCGTCCCACATGGCGGCAGACCGCAACGACTCCTCCACAATGGCGTCCAGCTCGCTCCGCCGCCGCACCCCGAACGTCCGGGGACCGTAGGCGATGTTGTCATAGACGCTCATGGGGAACGGATTGGGCTTCTGGAACACCATGCCGACCTGACGGCGAAGCTCGTTGCGGTCGGTGCGGCTGTCGTAGATGTCCGTCTCGCCGATGCGGAATTGCCCCTCGATCCGGCACCCCGGAACAAGGTCGTTCATGCGGTTGAAGCACTTGAGCAAGGTGGATTTGCCGCACCCCGACGGTCCGATGAACGCCGTGACCGCCCGCGGCGGGATCTCTACGCTGATGTCGCGGATTGCCTGAAAGTCGCCGTACCACAGAGCGGCGTCGCGCACCGAAATATTCTGTCCGAACGACGCGGATTCCTCGATTTTCTCTATGTTTTTCTTAGCTTTTGCCATGAACTTTTCTCCCTTCTCCCTTGAGCTTGCGTCCCAGATGCGACGCCGCGCGCTCCGCACCGAAATTCAGCAGGAACACGACGACAATCAGCACCACCGCCGTGGCGTACGCCTCATTCAGATACCACCCCTCGCCGGAGAGCTGGTAGAGCGCGACCGCGAGCGTCGCTCCGCTGTCGGAAAGTCCCCGCGGCACGGCGGAGATGACCGACCCCATGGTGTAAAGCAGCGGCGCCGACTCGCTGATGACCCGCCCCATGCTCAGAATGACCGCCGAGAGGATTCCCGGCAGAGCGCTTGGCAGGACGATGCGGAAGATCGTCCGGAGCTTCCCCGCGCCCAGCGCCAGACTGCCCTCGCGCAGGCTGTCGGGCACCGACTTCAGGCTCTCCTCGGTCGAGCGGACGATGACCGGAAGCAGCATAATGGAAATGGTCAGCGAACCGGCGAGGATGGAGGACGAGCCGCCGAGCCAGCGGACAAAGGTCAGCATGCCGAACAGTCCGTAGACGATGGAGGGGACGCCCGCCAGAATGTCGATCGCCGTGCGGATGAGCCGTACCGCGCGGCTTTCTCTGCCGGCGTATTCGTGCAGAAAGACCGCAGTCATCAGCCCGATGGGGATGGCGAACAGCAGGCTGAGCATCACGGCAAGCAGGGTACAGACCAGCGCCGGCAGGATCGTCACCTGCTCACTGCCGAAGGAATACGCGCCGAACACAAGCGACGGGTGGGTCAGGAGGAACGGCAGACCCTTGGCGAAAATGAAGCCGATGACGAGCACGAGCACGACCGCACAAAGCACGCCCGCGGCGTACGCCAGCCCCCGCGCGATGAGCACCGCGCGGATGCGATAGAAGAAATTGCCAATCGCCTCTCCGACGACCACGCCGACGCTCCGGCGGCGGGCAGGCGCAACTTCTTGCACATCGGATGCCGGGGAGACGGAGGCGGCGGAAGTTGAAACGGCGGGAGCGGAAGCCGTGGAAGCGGCAGAACGCCGCGCGTTGCGTTTGGTCGCGGCGCGCACGGCGCGTCCCGCCACAGCGCCGAACAGCAGATTGACCAGCAGAACGAACACGAGGAGCACCACGCCCGTAGCGACGAGCGCGCCCTCCTGCACCTCTCCCGCGTAGCCCATCTCCATGACGATGTTGGCGGTCAGTACGCGGAACGACGAGAACAGCCCGTCGGGGTAGGTCGGGGCGTTGCCCGCCACCATCACGACCGCCATGGTCTCGCCGAGCGCCCGTCCCACGCCGAGGATGAGCGACGCCACGATGCCGGATTTCGCTGCCGGGGTCATAATGCGAAAGACCGTTTCGGCGTGCGTCGCGCCCAGGGCGACCGACCCCTCATAGTATGCCCGCGGAACTGCCTCCAGCGCCGTGCGGGAGAGCGAAACGACCGTCGGCAGAATCATCACGCCGAGAATGAGCGAGGTGGCAAGCAGTCCGCTGCCGTTGTTGGGCGCGATGGCGGACAGCCGCGGCAAAAGGAACGCAATGCCGAAAAACCCGTAGACCACCGAGGGAATGCCCGCCAGCAGATTGATGACACCGGACAGCATGCCCGACAGCCTTGCGGGGCAGAAAAACACGAGGAAAATCGCCGTGAAATAGCCGAGCACGCCGCCGATAGCAAGCGCGCCGACCGTCGCGGCGAAGCTCCCCACGATCATGGTCAGGATTCCGTAGCGCCCGGACAGCGGCGCATCATAGGTGTCCAGTCGATCGGGCGCCCAGCGGTCCCCGAACAGAAAGCGGGTGACGCCCAGCTTTTCAAGCGCCGGGATGCTGCGGGCGATCAGAAACGCGAAGATGGCGACGACGGCAATCACACAGATTCCCGCCGCCACCGCGAACGCCGCCCTGCCGACCGTTTCTTTGGTTTTGGTTGCACTCAGGCTCTTATGAACGGTTCCGGTAAAGGTCATGCGTGTCTCCTTATTTCAATTCGCTGAACTTGGTGATCTTACCGGAGAAAATGTCGTAGAGCTGTGCAAGCGTCAGATCGTCCACCGAGGTGTTGTCCCGGTTGACGATGACCGCCACGGCATCGGCGCACACGTTGAAGCTGTCCACCGTGTCCTGCACCACCGCCGCCGAGGACAGCCCGATGACGTTTCCCGTCGTGTCCTGCTCCACGGCTTTGCGTCCGACGGACGAGCCCTCCAGCTGGATGTCGAAGATCTGCTCCGCGCCCACACCGAACTGCGCCGCGTAGCCCTTTGCCGCCGCGTTGATGAATTTCTCCATCGACGTCGAGCCGCGCACCACGATCTTGTCGCCTGCGGGAAGCGCCGCCGGCTTGGTGTATTCGCTCACGGCGATCGGCTCAGCCCCGCTGTTTGCCCGGCGTGCGGGGTCGGCGAGGAAGATGCAGCCCGCTTCCTCCGCGAAGCCGCGGGACGCCTCGCTGTGCAGGTAATTCATGAAATCCGCCACGCGGGGGGTCAGCGTCTGACCGTGGCGCGTCATGACGACGAACGGACGCTGGATTTTGTAGCTTCCGTCGAGCACCGTGCTCTCGCTCGGCACCACGCCGCCGACGCGGATGGCACGAACGCTGTCATTGACCGAGCCGAGCGAGATGTAACCGATGGCGTTGACATCCGAGGCGACCGCCGTCAGAACGGTTCCCGTCTTGGTCTGCTGAATGGCGGTGTTGGTCGTGTTGTAGACCTTCTTACCGTCAGCATCTTTTTCCTCAAGCTTGTGTGTGCCGTCGCTCACAACGGTATCGAACGCCTCACGCGTACCACTACCCTGCTCACGCACAACGACGGTGATATTTTTTTCGACCTTGGCACATCCGGCGCACGTTCCCACGACGAGCAGAACCGCCGCACCGATGCTCAGAACCTTCTTCCACACATGACTGATACTTCTCATATTCTTTCTTCCTTCTTTCTTTTTCCTTCTTCTCGGTACGGGTACAGTATAGCACGGGCGGCGCGGGGCGGACTATCACGCGGATGTCAGTCGAATGTAAAGGTTTTGTAAAGTCGGAAAACGGCTTGCGGGCGCAAAAAAAGAAGAACCGCGGCGCTTTCGCATCCCCGAAAGACGACCGGCGGCTCCCTCTTTTCTTTAATCAAAAGTAGAAGCAGACAACAATCGAAATACATCCAACTTTTTCGCATAGCAAAACAATATTCTTTCAACCGTCTTTGCGGAGGGAGAAACCATCTCAAACGCCGAAGTTTGGCGGCTTGCCGCGGTCCTCGCCTCCCCACACTCCTTGGCTATGCGCCGAACTTCCTTCCAGAGCTGTCTTAAAAGGGGCTGAAAACTCTCAAGAGTTTCCAGCCCCCATCTTCCTATATCTCAGCGAATTTTGTGGGAGGGGTCTGGGGAGGGTTTGCGGCTCTGCCGCGTCCTCCCCAATGCGCCAAAGCGCCGCGTTGTTGCGGCGCGACGCGCATATAAGCCTTGGAGTGGGGGGTGTGCGGGGGAGCCGCCTGCGCTACGCGGCAGGCACGAACGTTTGAGGGGTTCTCCCCCCACATCCTGTATCAGAGACTCCAGCTAAAAGTACATACCAGCCACCCTCAAAAACGCCTACAATCCCTCCCAGTTTCAGCGCTGTCAGCCGCTTTTTCTTTGAAGCCAGAGGCGCAAAAGAAAACCGATTGCCGCGGTAGTACCTACCGCGGACAATCCAAAAAAGAAACGCCATGGAGATTTCGCGCTCTGCGGAGCGCGACGCGGGGCGTTGCCCCCCGCCCCCACCGCCTTTTGAAAAAGGCGGGCGAAAACTTTAGTGAGAGATAGCGAAAACTTTGGAGTAAGCAAACAAAAAGGGGGACAGCTGTCCCCTTCAGAACCCTAAAGTCAAACAGCTATTCCCTCTATAAATGTTGCCCAAGGGTGTGGGAAACTTTTTCCCAAAAAGTTTCCCACGTCTCCCCTCTTACTCCTCCACCAGGTCGCTTCCGACAGTCTCGTCCGTGAGCGTGTCCTCGCCCTCGGGTTCTTCATCGGGTGAAACCTTCGTAAAGTTGACGATCTTCTGGTCATCCTCCATCCGCATGACGATGACGCCGCCCGCCGTGCGCGAGTAAACGTTGATTCCGCTCACCGGGGTGCGGATGATCGTTCCCTGGTCGGTGATGAGCATCAGATCGTCCTCCTCGCCCACCGCCGCAATGCCGGACAGCGCGCCCGTTTTATCGGTCAGCTTGTGGCAGGTGACGCCCGCGCCGCCGCGGTGCTTCATCTCGCGGAATTCGTCGAAATCCGTCCTCTTTCCGTAGCCGTTTTCGGTGACGGTCATGAGCATTTTGCCTTCCTCGACGGTCACCGCGCCCACAACGCGGTCATTTTCCTCCAGCCGCACGCCGCGCACACCGCGGGCAGTCCGTCCCATGACGCGGACGTTCTGCTCCTCAAAGCGCACCGCGTTGCCGCCCGCCGTAGCAATCAGGATGCTCTCGCCGCCGTGCGTGAGCAGGACGTAAAGCAACTCGTCGCCCTCGTCCAGGGTGATGGCGTATTTGCCGCCCTTGCGTTGGTAAGCAAAGGCGGAGAGCGACGTCCGCTTCATAATACCGTTCTTTGTCACCATGGTCAGATACTCACCCTCGGCAAAGCCCTGAATGCTGATAACCGTCGTGACCTTTTCACCGTCGGCGAGGTCGAGAATGTTGGCAAGGTAGGTGCCCTTTGCCGTCCGTCCCGCCTCGGGGATGCGATACGCTTTGATGGCGTGCACCTTGCCGAGGTTGGTGAACATCATCAGGATGGAATGGCTGTTGACCGCCATGACCTTTTCGATGAAGTCCTCCTCCTTGGTGCTCATGCCAATCAGCCCCTTGCCGCCGCGGTGCTGCGCCGTGTAGGTGTCGGCGGGCAGGCGCTTGATGTATCCGGTGTGCGTCAGCGTGATGACGCAGCTGTGACGTTCGATCAGATCCTCATAGACGATTTCGTTTTCCGCCGCGCAGATCTCGGTGCGGCGCTCGTCGCCGTACTTCTCCTTGATGTCGGTCATCTCGTCCTTGATGATCTGTTTGATTCTGCCCTCGTCGGCGAGCGTCGCGCGCAGGTCGGCGATCAGCGCCTCCAGCTTCCGGAGCTCCTCCAGAATCTTGTCGCGCTCCATGCCGGTCAGACGTCCCAGCGTCATGTCCACGATTGCCTGCGCCTGCACATCGCTCAGCCCGAAGCACTCCATGAGACGTTCCTTGGACTGCGGGATGGACGCCGAGGTCTTCATGATGTTCACAACCTCGTCGATGTTTTCGTTGGCGACCTGATAGCCCTCCAGGATGTGCGCGCGCGCCAGCGCCCGATCCAGGTCAAATTTGACCCGCGCGGTGATGACAGACTCCTGGTGCGCGATGTAATAGTCGAGAATCTGCGGCAGGGAGAGCACCTTAGGCTCGTTGTTGACCACGGCGAGCATGTTGACGGCAAAGGTGTCCTGAAGCTGCGAATATTTGTAAAGCTGATTGAGGATGATCTGCCCGTTGGCGTCGCGGCGGTACTCGATGACGATGCGCATGCCCGCGCGTCCGGACTCGTCGCGCATATCGACGATGCCCTCGATTTTCTTGTCCTTGACCAGATCGGCGATCGCCTTGCACAGCATGCTCTTGTTGACCGCGTAAGGAATCTCGGTCACGATGATGCGGTGATGCTCCTCCTCGACCGTCGCGCGCGCGCGCACCGTAATGTGCCCTCTGCCCGTCGTGTACGCCTCAAGGATGCCGTTGGTTCCGTAGATGGTCGCCCGCGTGGGAAAATCGGGACCCTTGATGTACTGCATCAGCTCGGGAACCGTGCAGTCGGGGTGATCCATGCGGTAGATGGTGGCGTCGATCGTCTCGCCGAGGTTGTGCGGCGGGATGTTGGTCGCCATACCGACGGCGATACCCACCGAGCCGTTGACCAGCAGGTTGGGGAAGCGCGCGGGGAGGACGGTCGGCTCGTCCAGGCGGTTGTCGAAGTTTTTCGCCATTTTGACGACGTTCTTGTCCAGATCGCGCATCAGCTCGTCCGCAATTTTCGCCATACGTGCCTCGGTGTAACGGTAAGCCGCCGCGCCGTCGCCGTCCACAGAGCCGAAGTTTCCGTGCCCCTCGACCAGCGGGTAGCGGTAAGAAAAGTCCTGCGCCATACGCACCATGGTGCCGTACACGGCGGAGTCGCCGTGCGGATGGTAGCGACCGAGCACGTTACCGACCGTCGTCGCGGACTTGCGGAACGGCTTGGAATGGGTCAGCCCGTCCTCGTACATCGCGTACATGATGCGTCGCTGACCGGGCTTCATGCCGTCGCGCACGTCGGGCAGAGCGCGCGAGATGATGACGGACATCGAATATTCGATGAAGGATTTCTTGACCTCTTTTTCCATCATGACCGGAACAATTTTCTGATCCGGAAATTCGATGTTCTCGTTTTCGTGCTTTTTACTCATTTTTATATCCTTTCTTGCGGATCTTGCAAAGTCTGCGCTTTCATTCGCCGGAATTTTTATGATTCCGCCCGCGCCGCCCGGTGGGAGGCGTCAGACGATATTCTCATTATTTAATGTTTCCCCGCCCGTAAAATTCCGGGGAGCGTGAACAGGAGCGACAGCGCAAACGCCGCCCCAAAGACGAGCGCTGTCCCACCAAAAGAGGAGACGACGCCGGTCAGCCGCCGGTAGATTGCCAGTGCGAGCGCGGCAATCGCCTCAGCTGTCAGAAGCGGAAGTACGCCGTCGTCGCGCCGCCTCCCCGCCAAGCCGACGAGGACGCCGCACAGCGCGAGCACCAGCGGCAAAAACGCGACCCGCGCCCCCACCGCCAGACAGTCAAGGGAAAATCCTCCGAGCGCCCCCAGACCCGCACCGTAAGCGGGACCTCCGAGGCACGCGATCAGGCACAGGAGGGCGAGCATCCACTCGATCGGCGCGCCGAACAGCGGAAAATGCGACAAAAAGTAGGTTTGGAGCACCGCCATCCCCGCGACTGCCGCGACGCTCAGGGGAATCCAGAGCACGTGCCGCGGAGCGCTCTCGCGCTTCTCCGGCGTGACAAAATAGCTTTTCCGAATTCTCATAACGTGACCTCCCCCGCCCCGGCGGAGTTTAAGAGAACCACGGAGCCCGGGAAGCCCGCGGGGTTCAGGGAATCCAAAGAATTTGAGAAATGTAAGAAATTCGCGGAGTTCGGAAAGCCCGCAAATTCAAGTAAATCCGGGGAATTTGAGAAATCCGCAGATTTCGGAAAGTTCTCAAGTTTTGGGGAATTTTGGGCGTCCGCGTCGTCCGCGGCGTCCTTATCCTCACTTCCCGTGACGATCAGGTAAATTCCCGCCGCGCGTCCCACGCCGCTGTCAAGAGCGACGCCCGCGTAACGCGTCCCGTCGGCGGCATCCTGCCCGACCTCGCAAACGCGTCCGATCAGCAGTCCCGCCGGGCAGAGCGGATTTCCGCCCGCCGTCCGTATCTCGTCACCCACGGCAAAGCCGCCGGCGGCTTCCGTGCCGTCGGCGTTCCGGATGTACCGGACGACCGCCCGCACCGCCGCGTCCCCGGTCTGCCCGACTCCGCCGCCGACCTGTGCCGTCTCGCACAACAGAACGCCGACCGCCCCGGTTCGCCCGTTGACCACGCCGACCGCCGTTTCGCTTTTCCCGACCGGGCAAACAACGCAGGAATCCTCCCGCACCCTGCCGACAAAGCCGAACAGCCCCGCCGAGCTCATCACCGCCGCGCCCGCGCGCACGCCGTCCGACGCGCCGCGATTCAGCGTGTAATTTCCGCCCGCAACATCCCGCAGGGAAAGAATTTCAGATGCGTCAATCCACAACGCGCCCGACGCCTGCTTTTCCAACCCGAGCAGAGCCCGAAGCGCCTCATTTTCCGTCTGCAACGCCTCCGCCTGTGCCAAATCCCCGCGCGCCGCGGCAAGCTCTACCTCCAGCGCGTCGATTCTCTCCCGCAGGGAGCGGATGGTCTCGTCCTTGCCGCCCGCACCCGAAAGCGTCTCGCGGAAGGATTCCCCCGCCGCGTCCAGCTTTTCCCCGAGCGGAAGCGTCAGCCTGACCGCGGCTTCCCGCAAGTTTCCCCCGCCCGTGAGCGCGAGAATCGTCGGCACCACGCTCAAAAGAAGCGCCGCCGCAAGGCAGATCACCGTCGCGATCCACTCCCCGGACTTCTTCTTTCGAAAGAGCCGATCTCCATTCAACATTCCGCTCACCTCCTTTGGGTGCGTTTGGGTACGTCGTGGGGTACGTCGTGGGAAACTTTTTGGGAAAAAGTTTCCCACACCCTTCAAAAACTTTTAGAGAGGAATGGGCTGTTCGCCGTTAGGTTCCTGAAGGGTTTAGCTGTCTCACTTTTCAGTTTTCGCGCGCCCTCGCAAAAATTTAGCTGTCCCTCTCTAAAGTTTTCGCCCGCCTTTTTTAAAAGGCGTCCGCCCGCAAGCGGGCAGGTCAAGGGCGCGAAGCCCTTGTCGCGCTCCGCAGAGCGCGAAATCTCCCTCGGCATTTTCTTTTTTGTGGATTGTCCGCGGTAGGTACTACCGCGGCAATCGGTTTTCTTTTGTGCCTCTGGTCTCAAAAGAAAAAAACGGCTAAAAGTGCTGAAACTGCAAGGGATAGTAGTCACTTTTCGGTTGCTGTCGGTTTGTAGCTTTAGCTGAATCCTTTGGTACAGGATGTGGGGGCGAAACTCCCCCACCTCACCCGATGCGTCTCACCGCGACCGGGGGCATGCTCTCTATCAGGGACGCGCTCGGAATCTCCGAACCCTCCAGCGAGATCTTCGCGCCCGCCGCACGGCTTGCCAGCGCCAGCGACTGTTCCAGCCGCTTCCCGCACCCGAAAAACGCGTGGATGAACGCCGCCAGATACGTATCCCC
>CAKSNQ010000016.1 GCA_934476315.1 uncultured Eubacteriales bacterium | reverse complement strand
ATTCAGTCGTACGTCCCCGCGCTGACTCCGCTTCTCGCATGGCGTCCCAAGCTGGTGGTCGCCACGACTTACCAGGCGATTTCGGGAGCGGGCAAAACCTTCCGTGACTGGCCGGAGATGGTGGACAACATCATTCCGTACATCGGCGGCGAGGAGGAAAAGAGCGAACAGGAGCCGCTTCGCGTCTGGGGTCATGTGGAAAACGGAACGATCGTGAAGGCGGAGCAGCCGCTCATCACGACGCAATGCATCCGCGTGCCCGTCAGCGACGGTCATACCGCCGCGGTGTTCGTCAAGTTTGAGAAAAAGCCGACGCGGGAGGAGATCCTTGCGGCTTGGCAGTCATACCGCGGCTTGCCGCAGGAATTGAAGCTGCCCCACGCACCCGCACAGTTTATCACCTATTTCGAGGAGGACAATCGTCCGCAGGCGGCGCTGGACCGTGACATTTACGGCGGCATGGGCGTGACGGTCGGCAGACTGCGCGAGGACAACTTCTTCGACTACAAATTCGTGTGCTTGTCGCACAATACGTTGCGCGGCGCGGCGGGTGGTGCGGTTCTGACGGCGGAGTTGCTCTACCGCCTGGGCTATCTGGATTGACGCCGTATGGTCCCGGTCTGTTCGCGATGTATGGTTCATCCGGCCCCCCCGGGAACGCTTGGCTTTTCCATTTTACAACACGGCGGGCTTTTTCGGCTCGCCGTGTTTTTGTCTTCCGCTTGACAAGATGAGGAACACGGGGTACAATAAAAGGGGGGTGAGAATATGGACAGGGTGATTTTGCATTGCGATTGCAACAGCTTTTTTGCGTCGGTCGAGCTTCTGGATCATCCGGAGCTTGCCGGGCGCCCCGTGGCGGTTGCCGGCGACCCCGAGAGCCGGCACGGTATTATTCTCGCCAAAAATGAGCTTGCCAAGTCGTTCGGCGTCCGCACGGCGGAGACAATTTACAGCGCTCGCGCCAAGTGTCCGTCGCTGGTCTGCCTGCCGCCGCACATGCATAAATATCACGAGGTTTCGCAAAAGGTCAACGCCATTTACCTCAGCTATACCGATCTTGTCGAGCCGTTCAGCGTGGACGAGTCCTACCTGGATGTGACGGGAAGCTTGAGGCTGTTCGGTATGACGCCGCGCCGGATGGCGGACGACATCCGCGGGCGGGTGCGACGGGAGATCGGCATTACCATCTCGGTCGGCGTGAGTTTTTGCAAGGTGTTCGCCAAATTGGGCAGCGACTACAAAAAGCCGGATGCGACCACGGTGTTCGGCAGGGAGGAGCTTGCCGCGAAGGTCTATCCCATGTCGGTCCGGGAACTGCTGTTCGTCGGCAAAAAGACCGCGCAACAGCTGGAGCATCTCGGAATTCTGACCATCGGACAGCTGGCGCAGGCGGACGAGGAAATGCTTCGACGCACACTGGGCGAGCAGGGCGCGGTGCTCCGTCGGTACGCGCGGGGAACGGACGAGGAGCCGGTGCACCCGTTCGGGGAGCGCAGGGAGCAGAAGTCGGTCGGCAACGGGGCGACCTTTCGCCACGACCTGCAAAACGCGGAGCAGATCCGCGCCGCCATTACCATGCTTTCCGACGAGGTGGCGTACCGCCTGCGCGAGATGAAGAAAAAATGCACGGTGGTGCAGGTGAGCATCCGCGACCACGATTTTCGCACCATTCAGCGCCAGCGCTCGTTGGACGCTCCGACGTGGTTGCTCTCGGATATTATTGAGGCGGCGGTCGATCTGGTGCTGACCAACCGCCAAAGGGGAACCAACATCCGGATGCTGACCGTGACGGCGCAGGGGTTGGTGGACGACGAAAACGCCGCCCGTCAGATGTCGCTGTTTGAAGCGCCGGGCGCGCGGGAGAGCCGTCGGAAAGAGGAAAAGCTGGAGCAGGCGCTCATGTCCATCCGCCGCAAAAAGGGAATGGACAGCATTTACCGCGGCGTGTACCGTCAGGAGGATGTGGGAATCTCCAACTGCAAATCGCCCAAGGATAAAAGCGGTGGCGGCGATGTGCCGCCGCGCTAATAATCCACCCCCCTTGCGCATAGAATGCCGCAGAGGGGGTGTTCTTTTTGAGGTCTTTGTTTCTGAGCGTTGCCGCCACGGTGTTTTTGGCGGAAATGGGCGATAAAACACAGCTTCTCATGGTGGCGATGGCGTCGCAGTACCGCGTACGGGATATTCTGCCCGGCGTCGCCGTGGCGGTCGTTCTTCTGAACACACTTGCCGTCGGGTTGGGGGCGCTGACGGGGGACTTCCTCCCCACTGACGTCGTGGGACTTCTCGCGGGGGGCGCTTTCCTGTATTTCGCCTACGCCACGATCGGGGAAGAGGCGGGGGCACACGCGGAGAGCATTACAGCGGAGAAGAAACCATGTCACCGCGGCGGTGCGATGCTGGGTGTGGGGATTACCTTTTTTCTTGCCGAGCTGGGGGATAAAACGCAGCTGACCGCGCTGACACTCGCGGCGGAGCACGACTGGAGTGAGGCGCTCCCGCTGATGCTCGGCGCATCACTCGGGCTATACGCCGCCGACATTCTCGGCTTTCTGCTCGGCTGCTTTCTGGGACGGGAAATCCCCGCGATTTGGTTCTCGCGGGGATCGTTTGCCGTATTTGTTATTTTCGGGTTGACGCGTATTCAGAGCGCGCTGTACGCTTCGACCATCGGGGAGGGCGCCGTGGGGCTTCTTTCTGGCATGGCACACGGACGCGGGATGTCCGTCGGAATCACATTCGCGCTGGCGGCGCTGTTTTTGCTTCTGTGCTTGCTGAAAAGAAGCCGGAGCCGACGGGCGAACTTTACGCCAGCCGACGCCCCATCAGAACGCCCATGACCGACGCCATCATGAGTCCGCGCGTCCAGCCGCTGGAGTCGCCCAGGCAGTACAGTCCGCGGATGCTGGTGATGAAGTTTTCGTCCATCTTGACGCGGTTGGAATAGAATTTCAGCTCGGGTGCGTAAAGAAGGGTTTCCTCCGAGGCAAAGCCGGGAACGACCTTGTCCAGCGCCTGAATGAACTGGATGATATTGGTCATGGCGCGGTAGGGAATGGCGGCGGTGATGTCGCCCGCGACCGCGTCGGGAAGCGTCGGCTTGAGGTTGCTCTGTGCCAGCTCCTTGGGCCAGGTGCGCTTGCCGTCGAGAATGTCGCCGTAGCGCTGCACGAGAATGTGCCCGGCGCCCAGCATGTTGGCAAGCTCGCCGACTTTTTGCGCGTAGGCGATAGGCTGGTTGAAGGGGGTGTTGAAGTTGTGCGACACCAGAATGGCGAGGTTGGTGTTGTTGGACTTCAGCTCCTTATAAGAGTGACCGTTGACGACGGCAAGGTCGTTGTCGTAGTTCTCCTGGCTGACAAAGCCGCCGGGGTTCTGGCAGAACGTGCGGACCTTGTTTTTGAACGGGTGCGGATAGCCGATCAGCTTGGATTCGTACAGCACCTCGTTGACCTTTTCCATGATTTCGTTGCGCACCTCGACGCGCACGCCGATGTCCACTGTTCCCGGCTCGTGCGCGATGCCGTGCTCGGTGCACAGATGCTCCAGCCAGTCGGCGCCGCGGCGTCCCGTGGCGACCACCACGTCGTCCGCTTCAATAATATGCTCATCCGATCCGTCGGGGCGGGTGATGATGGCGCCCGTGCAGACATCGTCGTGCAGGACGAGGTTCTTGCACTCGCAACCGAACAGGATGTCCACGCCCTTATTTTGCAGCTCGTGCTCGATGGCAAGGTACAGATCCTGCGCCTTTTCCGTTCCCAGATGGCGGATGGGGCAGTCAACCAGCTTGAGCCCCGCGCCGATGGCGCGCTTGCGGATTTCCTTGACGGCTTCGGGGTCACTGACGCCCTCGATGTGGGTGTCGGCGCCGAATTCAAGGTAGATGCGGTCGGTGTAGTCGATCGTCTCCTGCGCCACGTCCTCACCGATCAGCCGCGGCAGGTCGCCGCCGACGTCGCAGGAAAGCGACAGCTTGCCGTCCGAAAACGCGCCCGCGCCGGAAAATCCGGTGGTGATATGGCAATAGGGCTTGCAGTTGACGCACTTGTTTGTGACTTTTTTCGGGCAGGAACGCTTTTCCACGGACTGTCCCTTTTCGACGATGGCAATCTTCTTTTTGCTCCCGCAACGCAGCATTTCCAGGGCGGTGAAGATGCCCGCAGGTCCCGCTCCGATGATCAGGGTATCGTATTTCATGATGGTAACTCCTTGTTTTGTTGGCTTGTATATTTAGGGTGATTTTGTCAGGCTGGGATGGTGGAAAATCCGCCCGCGAGGACCGTGGTCAGAGTTCTCCTCTCAGGTCAGTTTGAGGTGAATTTCGTGGCAGGAGAAGGGCGGAAGCGACAAAACGTCGTCCCGTGGCGGTTCCGCTTCGGCGTAGGTGCGGTCGGCATCCGTCGTGCGTACCGACGTGATCTGCGCGCCCGCGCCGGCGAATTCCAGCCGACATTCCTTCTGCTCGCCGATGTTGGCTATGAGGAGCACCGCCTTTCCGTTCCGCCGTGCGGCGAGAAGAAAGACGTCGGGGTCGTCGCCCTCGCACGCGACCTCATTCCCCAGTCGGTAGGCTTCATTGAAAGCCCGGAAAGAATAGTAGGCGGGGTAGGGCTCCCACGAATCCGGGTTGAACAGCCCGCCGTAGACACTCGGACCGATCCGCGCATCGTAGTAGCAGAGCACGGAGGGAGTGCGGCGCTGCATGCCGAGCATGATGGCAAGCACTTTGGCGGCGGGAATGTTACTTTTGCGGAGCTTGATCTCCACGGGGTTCGGGTTCCATTCGTTGAGAATGTCGGGTGTGTCGGCAAAGCCGTATCGGTTCAGAATTTCACGACAGACCTCGGCGTGCCGAAGCGCGATCTTCACGTCGGCGTAGGTGTGCCACGAGAAGAAGTCGAGCGGACTGCCGTGCTCCTTGATGTAGCGGAGGAAACCGTCGAGAAATTCAAAGAAAAATTCTTCAAAGCAGGTGCATTTTCTGCCGATGTCGCCAAGGTCCGGATAGTTGCGGTAGGCGCCGAACCCGATGCTCGCGTAGCCGCCGACCGAAATGCTGTCGCCGAAGCACTGCTTCAGATGCTTGGACGCGACGTCGTACAGCTCGTAAAACTGCGCCGGCGTGCCGCGCCACATGTAGGAGGTCTCCACGGTGTAGCAATCGTCCGGCTCGTTCCAGATTTCCCAGTAGCGGATGTTGTAGTGATAGCCGTTTGCCCACCCCTCGTTGTAGTGGCGGATGACGTGTTCGCAGATCACCGCCCATTTCGCGGGGTCCTTGGGAGGGAAGACACGGTACGCCTTCAGCGCCTGGGAATTTTCGATCGTGACGCCCAGACGGAAGAACGGCTCGCAGTGAACCTCCATCAGCTGCTCGATCAGGCGGTCGGTGAAAACAAAATCGTAGGATGCCGGGTCGTAGGGGTCGGCGTCAAAGTCGCGGAACAGATTCGGAATATCCGCATAGAGGTTGCCGCCGAAAGGACCGCCCACGTCGTGCAGACGCGAGTAGGGGATTCCCGCCTCCTCCAGGTAATGAAACATAGAAAAGTCCCCGCCGGTAAACGGAGGCTGTCCGACGCCGTGCATGGGCTTGATGGCGCCGATCGCTTTTGAAAAATCAGTTCTGATTTTCATGGCTGACTCCTTTTTCGCTTGAAATCGTCGCTGTGGCAAACGAAAGGCGTCCACGTAACCGAGAAGGTGAGCGGACGCGCCTCGTATTACGTCCCATTGTAGCACACATCCCACGGCTTGTCAAGGGGTTGCGCGCAAGACGTCGTGCAAAGCGTCCCCGAAGAAAACTCTTGCAAAGCGGGGGCGGATGTGGTACAATGGAAGGGGAAATCCGGAGGGTCGGGAGGGAACGGCGGTGGCGGATACAGCAACAGAGAAAAGAGCGGGAAAAAAGATCACGCAACCGGAGCGCAACCCGTACCCGTTTTCCGACTCCAACAAGAGGTACTATACCTACGACTATTACCTGCGCCGCACCTTTGGCGGCAAATGCGCCAAAATCCCACTGGACGCGGGCTTTAGTTGCCCCAATATCGACGGAACGTGCGGGCGGGGTGGCTGTATTTACTGTTCCGGACGGGGAAGCGGAGATTTCGCCGCCCCGCCGACGCTCCCGCTGGAGGAGCAGTACCGCCTGACGCGTGAACAGCTCTCCCGCAAATGGCAGACGGATCGTTGCATTGCCTATTTTCAGGCGCATACCAATACCTACGCGCCGCTCCCCGTCCTGCGGGAAAAATACGAAACAGCACTGGCGCTCCCCGGCGTGGTCGGCCTGAACATTGCCACGCGCGCGGACTGCCTGCCGCCGGACGTGGTTGCCTACCTCGGTCAGCTCGCCCGCCGCACGGTGCTGACGGTGGAGCTGGGGTTACAGACCACAAACGACGACACCGCGACGCGCATCGGGCGCGGACATACCTGGGCGCAGTTCTGTCGCGGTTTTGAGGCGTTGCGACGGGAAAATGAGAAGATCGGCATTTGCGTCCATCTCATTTTCGGCTTGCCGGGTGAGGACGACGGGATGATGCAGGAAAGCGTGCGACAGGTCGCAAAGCTGCACCCGGAGCAGGTGAAGATTCATCTGCTCCATGTGCTCCGCGGGACGGCGCTCGCCGAGATGTACCTGTGCGGCGACTATGTTCCGATGACGCGGGAGCGGTACATCGGGCGGGTCGTGGAAGCGTTGACGCTCCTGCCGCCCGACACCGTGATCGGCAGGCTGACGGGTGACGGTATGGGCGAGGCACTGCTCGCACCCGAATGGAGTCGCCGCAAGGTAACGGTCCTCAACGACATTGACAAGGCGCTCGTGGCGGAGGACCTGTGGCAGGGGTGCCGTTTCTTTGGGGATTTGAAAAAATGATCCGCCGTATTCACAGGCAGTTAACAAAAAAGGGCTATAATAATGTAATGTGATGTTGTCTTTCCGGCGAGTGCGCCGATGGAAAGAAAAAGAAAGGGAAACCATGAGCAAAAAGCAAAAGCACGACAGTGTTGCACAAAGTCATATCAAGACCTCCATCGGCGGACAGGCGCTGATCGAGGGGATCATGATGCGCGGACCGAAGCGGACGGCGATGGCGGTGCGCAATCCGGCGGGGGAGATTGTCCTTGAGGAGTGGGAAACCGTCGGTACCAAGCGCTCGCGCGTGTTCCGCTTTCCGTTTATCCGCGGAATTTTTAATTTTGTGGACTCCATGCGCTTCGGCTATAAGTGCCTGATGCGTAGTGCCGAGATCTCGGGGTTTGAGCAGGAGGCGGAGTGCTCTGCGGAGAACGCCGGGGCTGTAACGCCCGAGGTGCCCGCCGAAGTGACCGAAACCTCCGAAATGGCGGAAACCGCGTCGGTCGAAATGTCTGCGGAGCCCGTCGAAACCGCCGGGGGCACAACGGAATCCCCGACCGCGGCGGCGGACGAGCCGTCCGATGAAAAGAAAGAGGAAAAGAAATCCGACGGGAAAGGCTCGTCGGTGGCGATGGGCGCGATGATGGTCATCAGCACGCTCCTCGGCTTTGCCCTGGCGATCGCCCTGTTCATCTGGCTCCCCGCGCAGATTTACGCGTGGTTGCCCGACCGCATTTTCTCCCCCGATAATCGCTACCTGAAGTCGGCGTTCGAGGGCGTCTGCAAGATCGTCCTCCTGATCGCGTATATGTCGCTGATCTCCCTGATGAAAGACATCCGCCGTACCTTTATGTTCCACGGCGCGGAGCATAAGACCATCTTCTGCTACGAGGCGGGACTGGAGCTGACGGTGGACAACATCCGCCGTATGCCGCGTTTTCACCCGCGGTGCGGCACGTCGTTTCTGATTCTGATGGTGCTGGTCAGCATTATCATCGGATTCTTTATCCCGCCGATGTGGGCGACGCCCATCCGCGTGCTGGTCAAATTGCTTCTGATCCCGGTGACGGTCGGCGTCGGGTACGAGCTGATCAAATTTGCCGGGAGACACGATAATGTTCTGACCAAAATCATTTCCGCGCCGGGGCTGTGGCTCCAGCATCTGACGGTCTTTGAGCCGGAGGACGACATGATCGAGTGCGCCATCGCCGCCATGGAGCGTGTCATCCCGGACGACAAGAGCGACCGCTGGTAATTTGAGTGAAAGAGAGAATAACCGTAAATGAAAGTGATTGTCTGTGAGGACTATGAGGACATTTCCGCGCAGGCGGCGGACGAGATTGCGGCGCTGATCCGCAGGAAACCGGACTGCGTTCTCGGGCTTGCCACCGGATCGACGCCGGAGGGCATGTACCGGAGGCTGTGTGAATACTATGGGGCGGGGCGGCTGGACTTTTCGGGAGTCACGACCGTCAATCTGGACGAATATTACCCCATCTCCCCGGAGAACCCGCAAAGCTACCGCTTCTTTATGAACCACGTGCTGTTTGACCGGATCAACATCCGCCCGGAGCACACGCATATCCCGGACGGAACGGCGGAGGATGCGGACGCCGCATGCCGCGATTATGAGCGCACTATCCGCACGCTCGGCGGCGTTGATCTGCAGGTGCTCGGCATCGGACAGAATGGACACATCGGCTTCAATGAGCCGGCGGAGGCGCTCTTTCCTCTGACGCACAAAGCAGTGCTGACGGAAAACACCGTGTGTGCCAACGCGCGCTTTTTCGAACATATTGAGGATGTGCCGCGCCACGCCCTGACCATGGGAATGAAAACCATTCTGAGTGCGCGGCGGATTCTGGTCCTCGCCAACGGAAAGAATAAGGCGTCGGCGGTCGCCACGATGTTGTCGGGACTCGTGCGGACCTCCTGTCCGGCATCGTTCCTCAATCTTCACGCCGACGTGACGCTGTTTTGCGATCGCGACGCGCTGTCCGAAACGGAGCTGCCTGCGGACGCTCTTGAATCGGGGGAAAAGGAGTGTGTGAACATATGACGATGCAGATCAGAGAACAAGCAGCGGCGGCGGTGCGGGAACTTTTGGAAATCGCGCACCTGCGCGCGGGAGACGTTTTCGTCGTGGGGTGCTCCTCGTCCGAGATTGTCGGCGGCTCCATCGGAAAGACCAGCTCGCCCGAAGCGGCGGAGGCGGTGTACGACGGGATCGCCCCCGTGCTCGGTGAGCAGAGAATTTACCTTGCGGCGCAGTGCTGTGAGCACCTGAACCGGGCGCTGATCGTCGAACGGGCGTGCGCCGAGCGGTACGGATGGGAGATCGTGTCGGTACGTCCCCAGCCGCACGCGGGCGGTTCGTTCGCGACCGCCGTCTATGACCATATGACAGACCCGGTGGCGGTGGAACATATCCGCGCGCACGCAGGGCTGGACATCGGCGACACGCTGATCGGGATGCATCTGCGCGACGTGGCGGTTCCGGTGCGACTGTCGATCCGGCAGATCGGGCAGGCGCATCTGACCTGCGCCCGGACGCGTCCGAAGTTCATCGGTGGAGCGCGGGCAGTCTATCCGGAGGGAGAGGTGCGCTGATGGCAGGATCGGGTGAAAAAAGCGGAAAAAACGACAAGAACACAAAGGTGGCTGGCGCAAACACGCCGGAGACCGGAGGGGGCGTCGGAGGCTTTGGCGGACTGTTTCTGAGATTCTGGCACCATCTTTGCATGGTTTTTACGGTCGGCTCGATGGCAATTCTGCTACTCAACCTGGCGCTGACCGATGCGATGGATGAAAAGCTGTTGACCATCCCGATGTTTCTGCGGCTGTTTCTGTACGCCGCCGTGTGCGCGATCGCCCATCTGTTTTATCGGTCGGAGCACGCGCCGTGCGGCGCGCGCCTCGCGGTGCACTTTCTTCTGACGGCGGGAGGGCTGTATTGCATCCTGTATCTCCCCGCCGGTGTCGCTTCGGGATCGTCGGGAAAGCTCATGATGGCGTTTTTGCTGATCGCACTGTATTGGCTGGTGATGGCAGGGTATCTTTTGCTGACCTCCTCGTCGCGCCGTAGCCGCGGAAAGGGTCGCGCCGCGCAGGACGAATACCGGAATGTCTTCAAAAAATAACCTCCGTCGGCGGATGACGCCACCGACGCATAAAATCTCCTTTTACGGGTAGGATAAAGACAGACTCGCCGCGCCGGAGTTCCGCGGGCGCTACCGCGGAGGGTATTGCGGACGGCACCGCGGGCGGGGCACCGACAGGCTTTGTAAATTTGCTCTGAGGGCGGACGCGCGGCGGTTGAGTACCCATGAAAGGAGTCTCCCGCACATGCGGTGTCGGGAGGAAACGGACAGTGAACAAAATACAAAGAAGCAGAGGGCGAAAAACGCGTGCGGTGATTCCTCTGCTTTTTCTTTTTCTGCTGACGGCGCTGATCGTCCGGACAGCAAAGGACAACCTTGCGGGGGCGACTGGGCGTGACGCTTCGGCGCCAACGCCGACGGAGGCGTCGTGTGTGCTGAGCGAGGGCGAGGACCGCGGGCAGGCGTATATCGACGGGATGATTTTTGTCGGCGAATCCACCACGGCGCACCTGCGCTCGCGCGGCGTGCTGACGGGCGGCAAAAAGACCGCACAGGTCTGGGCGGACGACAGCAACACCATGACGCTTGACCTGAATATTCTGCAAAAGACCATCCGCTACCCGGAAACGGGCGAGGAAATGACGATCGTACAGGCGGCGGCGGAAAAACGCCCCACGTGCATGGTCATCAGCTTCGGCATCAACGGATTGCTCGCCTTTGCGGGACGCCCTGCGCTGTATGAGACCTCCTACGTCAAGCTGATTGAGGCGATCAAGGCGGCATCCCCCGAAACCACGCTCCTGCTTCAGACGGTCTACCCGCTGGGGCGGGCACAGCACGCCTTTTCCGAGGACTCGGCAACGCTCAACCGCTATATTGACGGACTGAACCGACAACTGCCGGACATCGCCGCGAAAACCGGGGCGTACGTCGTGGACACCGCCACCTGCCTGCGCGACGACGAGGGGTATTTGCGGGACGAGTACCAGACGGATGGGATTCATCTGACGAGTGAGGCATATGAGGCGATTCTACACTGCCTGCGGACGCACGGCTACCCCGAGGCGGAGCAGTGCTGGGACGGGAGGCAGTGCGCGTGAACAAAAATACGGGAATGAAAATTGGCATTGCGCGGCTCGGACGTGGCACGGCGGCGCTTTTGACTGCCGCAATTCTCTTGCTTGCGGCGGGAGGATGCGCCGCGCGCTTTGCCGAGGATGTGGCGGCAGAGGAGCTTCTTGAGATCATGGAAACGGCGGTGGCGGAACCGTCGGACTTCCGGAGCGCAGATGAGGCGGTGTACCGCCTGTACTTTGCCGACGGGGAGGACGCGGGACGGGTGAGCGATCACGCGATCGCCGCTCACCGCGAAACGCTGGATTTCCGTGAGCTGGGGGTCCTTCACGCCCGAAGCGCCGGGGATGTGCCGCGCGTCGAGGAGCTGGCACGCGCTTACCTGGAGGAGCGGGTCGCCTGCCTGCGGGAATTTGCGCGCGCCTACCACCCGGAGGGCGCGTCCGACATTGATAACGCGGGCGTGCGCGTGCTGGGAAATTACGTTGTGTTTTACGTGTTGGACGCGCCGTCGGCAGGGCGTGCGCTGGAGGCGGCGCAGGCGCGGCTTGCCGCGTGAAATCCAAGAAAGAACGAAAAAGCAGTCCAGCGCCAACGGTTGCCGGGAAAACCCGACAGCCGTTTTTTGACGCTTTCTGTGCGGACGGCGTATGATTTCCGGACGGCGTGAGATACTACCGATAAGCGATTGTGCCGGAAGGAGAACGGAGGAAGGAATGTTGACCCGGTTGCAAATGAGTGAAAATTACGCGGAAAATGTCCGCCGTATGGACGAGATTTTCCACGTGGAGGATAATTTTGACCTGCTCAAGAAAACGATGTGCATCGGAGGGGACGAGTTGACACTGTATTATATCGACGGCTTTGTCAAGGACGGCTCCATGACGAAAATCTTCATATACCTGTACGGTCTGAAGGGACTCGAAAATCAGGACGCCACGACGTTCATGGAGCATCACATGCCGTACGTCGAGGCAGAGGTGACGTCGGACGGCGAGACCATCACGCGCTCGCTTCTCTCCGGAGCGGCAATCATCCTCGGCTCGACCTTCGGGCGCGAGGTCATGGTGGTCGATACCCGTTCCTACCCCGCGCGGGATACCGCCGAGCCGGAGGGCGACCTTGTTATGCGCGGCGCGCGGGACGGTTTTGTAGAGACCTTGATCTTCAATACCGCGCTGATCCGCCGCCGCATCCGGAATCCCGAGCTGTGCATGCAGTATATGTCGGTCGGGGAGGATTCCCGAACGGACCTTTGCGTCTGCTTTATGCGGGATCGTGCGGATCTGTCCTACGTGGCGTCCCTGAAAAAGAGGCTGAGTGAGCTGAAGATCGACGCGCTTTCGCTGGGGCAGGAGTCGCTCCAGGAATCCCTGATCCGCCGCAAATGGTACAATCCGTTTCCCAAAATCCGGCTGACCGAGCGCCCCGATACGGCGGCGGCACAGCTTCTTGAGGGGAGCGTTCTGATCGTGTGCGACAACAGCCCGCAGGTCATGATTCTGCCCTCCACCATGTTCGATTTTTTGCAGGAGACCAACGATTTTTACTTCCCACCGCTGACGGGAAGCTATATCTGTCTGATCCGCCAGATCATTTTCTGGCTGGCGCTGTTCTTTACCCCTGCGTGGTTTTTGCTGGTCCGCCATCCGGATATTATCCCGCATTGGCTTGCCTTTATCATGCCGGAGGACTTCGGGCGGGTGCCGCTCATGGCACAGCTTTTGTTGGTGGAATTTCTGATCGACGGGTTGCGTATGGCGTCGCTGAATACGCCGAATATGCTTTCCAACTCACTGTCGGTGGTGGGGGGACTCATCCTCGGAGACTTTGCCGTCAGCATCGGGTGGCTCATCCCGGAGGTGATTCTGTATATGGCATTCGTCGCGATCGCCAACTTCACCCAGCGCTCGTACGAGTTGGGGTACGCCATCAAGTTTTTGCGCATGTCACTGCTCGTGTTGACGGGATTGTTTGACGTGTGGGGATTTGCGGCGGGGATCATTCTGATCTTTGTCCTGCTGGCGACCAATGAAACGGTCAACGGCGGACGCTCGTACCTGTACCCGCTGATTCCGTTTGACGGGCGCGCCCTGCGGACATTGCTGGTGCGCGTTCGCAAGCCGATGTCGCCGCAAAAACCCTCCCGGGCGAGCTGACGGTGGGGGAAAGGTCTGAAAATGCGGGAACACCTCTGCGGGAAACATCGGGGCGTGGGGAATGTGTGTCAAAACCGCAAAGGGCGGGATTTCCGCCCTTTTTTCTCAAAACAATATGGAATAAAATTGTAATTTTTGGTTAATATGGAATCAAAGGAACGATGCAGGAGGATTTGAGGCGTTTTTTGCCGTAATGTGACAGAAAAAAACGGGAAAACTGAAAAATTTCCAAAAAAATACCGCAAAACACCTTGCAACTTCTCCTCACCTTTAGTATAATAGGGGCACACCGAAGTGGTGGAAAATGGAGCGAAAGTGAGCAAAGTGGTGGAAAATCCCTCGGAGGACGCCGCGGAGAGCACATCGCCCCCGAATATAAAAGGATGCCATCCTTTGGAAAGGAGTGACGTTGAGATGTTGAGCGGAGAATTCCGACATTCGATCGACCAGAAGAACCGCGTGTTTCTTCCCGCCAAATTGCGTGAAGAACTGGGCGATACCCTGATGATTACCCGTGATATCCGCGAAAAGTGTCTCAAGGTCTTCTCCATCGAGGGATGGCAGGCGTATATCGCCCCGATCAAACAGCAGGAACGCGCCATTTGGGAGCCGACCCTCCGCGTCCTCAACAGCATGGGAACGCAGGCGGAGCCGGACGCGCAGGGAAGAGTCCTTCTTCCCGCAAGACTTGTCAAGTACGCCGAGATCGAAAAGAATGCGGTCATCGTCGGTTGCGGCGACTACGCGGAGATCTGGGCAGAAGGCAACTACGACCGCATGGTGGAGGACATCGACTTCGATAAGCTCCGTCAGGCGCTGGAGGCGTGCGGGCTGTAATGAAGGTGCAAGTGACAAGCGACGGGCACGGCGCGGGGCAGGTGGAGGAGATCGATTTTTCCCACCGACCGGTTTTGCTTGATGAATGTATCGAGGCGCTGAATATCCGACCGGACGGTACCTATGTGGACGGCACCGCGGGCGGCGGGGGACATTCCTTTGCCATCGCGTCGCATCTGACGACAGGACGCCTTTTGGCGATCGACCAGGACGCCTCGGCAATCGCGGCGGCGGGTCAGCGGCTGGCACCCCTCGGAAAGCGGGTACAGCTGTGGCGGGGCAACTTCCGTTCCATCGCACAGGCGTGCCGGGAAACAGGCATCGACGGCATCGACGGGCTTCTGCTCGACCTCGGCGTTTCCTCGTATCAGCTTGACACTCCGGATCGCGGCTTTGCCTATACGCACGACGCGCCGCTGGATATGCGCATGGATCGGCGGAATCCGCTGACGGCGCGTACCGTTGTCAACGAGTACAGCGAGGCGGAGTTGAAACAAATTCTTTTTACCTATGGCGAGGAGCGCTTCGCTTCCCGGATTGCCGCGGCGATCGTGGCAAGGCGGAGCAAGGCTCCGATTGAAACGACAGGCGAGCTTGTCGATATTATCAAAAAATCAATCCCCGCGACGGCGCGGGAGGGGGGACATCATCCGGCGAAGCGTTCATTTCAGGCGATCCGCATTGAAGTGAACGCGGAACTGGACGTGATCGCACCGGCGATCGAATCGGCGGTCGGTCTGCTGAGACCGGGTGGTCGCATCGCGATTATCACATTTCATTCACTGGAAGATCGGATTGTCAAGCAGACCTTCGTGAAGCTGGCGCAGGGTTGCACCTGCCCCAAGACGCTTCCGGTCTGCGTGTGCGGCAAGGTGCCGCAGGTTCGGATTGAAACGCGAAAGCCGATTTTGCCGGGTGAGAGCGAACTGGAAAGCAACCCGCGTTCGCGCAGCGCCAAGCTACGCGTCGCGACAAAATTGTAAAGCCTATTTTCAAGCAAGGAGGACGGAGACATGGACAATGTGGCGATTTTCGACTATGCGGCACAGAATACGAGCGTATCACAGGTCGCGCTCACAGGGGAAGATCCCGCATTGGACAGCCAGAGACGTGTGGTGGACGCCCTGGAGAACTTTTGCCGTGAGCGCGGACTGCGCCGGGCGGCAAAGCAGAGCGCCGACGAAATTGAACGGCTTGAGGATGAGATGAGGGCGGCGGCGCCGGCAGGCTATCGCAAAGACGAATTGTCTGTCAACGGTCGGGGGGACTGTTATCGCCGCGAGACCTATCTCGGACGCAAGGTCATGGGGGTCGAGGATTTCCTGGCATATTTTGAGATGTGCCACACGTCGCGTCCGCTCCATTGCTATGATGTGGAGGGCGCCGAGCCGATCAAGCAGCCGGAAGCGCCGGAGACCGCGGGCAGAACGCGCAAGGAATCGCGCGCTTTGTGCGACGCGGTGAGGAATCAGACCTCGCTTCCCGAGCGGATCGACCGCCGCGTAAAACAGGGCAAGGTAACAGCGCAGGAATGGTTGCAGTTCGACCGCCCGACGGTACAGGAGCGCAAAGCCAACCGCAGAATCCCGATTTCGCTTTTGTCGGCGCTGATCGTCATCGCCGTTTCACTGATGCTGATCGTTTCCAGCGCCGTCATGGTCGCGGGCATGCGCCGCGAGGTCGGTGGGCTTGAAAAGGAAGTGAGAGCGTTGGAAAAACAGAGCGCACTCATGGAGGACAAGCTGGAGGCAACGATCGATTACCGCGAGGTTTACCGCCTCGCAACAGAGGAGTACGGGATGCTGGAGGCGGATTACGTCAGCGCATCCTATAACGTCGAGGAAAACGCACGGCGCATCGAGGCGTTCGAGCCGGAGGAGCCGACGACATTCGGACTGTCCACCTTGCTGTCCGCCCTGGGGTTCCGCAAATAATGTCCAGGTCGGCATAATGCGTCGGGCGGGCGCATATTCTTAAACAGCGGAAAACGGCGCGTGGCAAGCAGAGTCGTGATTGCCGACCGTCTCCGTCACGGCGACCGTGTTTCGGGGCAGGCGCCGACAGCGAAAACCGATAACCGAAGCCCGGAAGTGAGGTTGACGCTCTTGAGTGATACAATGATTCATCTGCGTGTGCTGCGCCGGGCACGCGTGGTTTGCTTTTTAACCATCGGCGTGTTGGGAGCCCTGCTGTTCCGCATTTTCTGGATTCAGACGGTGGATTACGACCGCTATCAGGCAAAGGTCATCGAGCAGATGACTACGGAGAGCGTCGTCAATGCCAGACGGGGCAATATTTATGACCGAAGCGGCGTGCTGATTGCCACCAATGTGACGACCTACCGCATTTTTATTTCGCCCTCCTCCATTGAAAAAGCGCAGAAGAAGGCGGATGAAGAGGGCAGGGGCATCAATTACAGTGCTCTGATTGCGGAGGGACTGACCTCGCGCCTCGGAGGAGACTACGGGGTCACCTACGAGAACGTCATCAAACAGACGACCTACACCCGTTACCTTGACCGGACGATTGCGCGCGGCGTGGACGAAGAGACCGCCGACGGCGTTGTTGCCTTTGTGGACGAGAATGAGCTTGGGCACATGGTCTACCTTGAGGCGACCGGGTCGCGGTATTACCCGTACGGAACCATGGCGTCGCATCTGCTCGGCTTCACGGGCAGTGACGGCACGGGGCTATACGGACTGGAGTACAAATACAACGAAGCCCTCGCGGGGGCGCCCGGCAAATACGTCGTGGCACGCGACGCGCAGAGCAACGAAATGCCATATGAATACGAGCAGTATATTCCGGCGGTGGACGGCTATGACCTGACGCTGAGCCTGGATTTCTATATTCAGTCTGCGCTGGAGGAACAGCTCCGGGCGGCGTACGAGGATTCTGCGGGGCAGAAGCGGGCGTGCGGCATCGTCATGGATCCGCAGACGGGCGCGATTCTGGCGATGGCGGTCTACCCGCCGTTCGACCTGAACGATCCCTGGACGCTCAATGAATACGATAACACGACACTGCTTGAGAGCGGGCTTGACTCGGACAGCGAGGAATACCGCGCGCTCAAGAGCAGTTTGCTTTTGAACGGCTGGTCAAACAAGGCGCTCACCGAGGCGTATGTTCCCGGTTCGACCTTCAAGATCATTACGGCGGCGATGGCGCTGGAGGAGGGCGTGGTCAAGACAAGTGAGACCTTCACTTGTACGGGCGTGCTCAAGGTCAGCGGAGTTCCCATCCACTGCCACAAGATCCACGGCCACGGAACGCTGACGTTTGTCGGCGGCATCCAACAGTCCTGCAACCCGATCCTGATGACGGTGGGTATGCGGGTTGGCACGGAAAAATTCTACGATTACTTCCGTTCGTTCGGGTATCTCTCAAAGACGGGTATTGATCTGCCCGGCGAGGGATCGAGTGTTTTCCACACCCCGACGAATTTCAAAACGCTCGACCTGGCAACCGCTTCGTTCGGGCAAAACTTCAAGATTACCCCAATCCAGCACCTGACCGCCATCTGCGCGGTGGCGAACGGCGGCTATCTTGTGACGCCGCACGTCGTGCAGACAGTGCGGGACGGCGATGGAAACATTGTCAGCACCGCCGACGAGAGTCGCGGGCGGCAGGTCGTCAGCACCGAGGTCTGCCGGACCATTTCCGAGATTCTGGAGCAGGGCGTCGCCGGAGACGGCGGTGCGCGTAACGCCTATGTCGCGGGTTACCGCATCGCGGCAAAGACGGGTACATCGGAAAAGGTCGGCGATAACCGCGATGCGTACATCTGCTCCTGCGTGGCTTACGCACCGGCGGAAGCGCCGCGGGTCGCGGCTCTGATTATGGTGGATGAACCGACCGTCGGTTCTCTTTACGGCAGTACGGTCGCCGCGCCGTATATTTCCAAGCTCATGGAAACCATTCTTCCGTACATGGGCGTGGAGGCGGTCTACACCGACGCCGAGCTGGAAACGCTCGCGATCAGCACGCCCAATCTGGTCGGCTATACGCGCGCACAGGCTGAGGCGCGGGCAAGTGACCTCGGGCTGACCGTTCGCGTGGTCGGCGAGGGAAGCGTCGTTCGTTCCCAGTCTCCGCAGGGCGGGACACGCATGGAAAAGGAAAACGGCGTGGTCGTCCTGTATATGGGCGAGGTTCCGGAGAGCGAATATGTCAGCGTTCCCAAGGTGACGGGCATGACGGCGGCAGCCGCCAACCGCGTTCTGATCGGTCGCGGGCTGAACATCCGCATCATCGGAACGAAAAATCATCTGACGGGAACCGAAGCGGTCGTGGTAACACAGTCGCCCGCCGCGGGAGAGCAGGTCCTGCCGGGAACGGTCGTGACACTGACCTTCAAAACGGCAAACGATACCGAGTAGCGATCGCGCCGGTATCCTGAACATTGCAAACGAGAGTGTAAATATAGAGAAGTGGAATACGGGGGCTCCCCGGAAGTCAAAATCAAGCCAATTTGACGCCGGAAGGAGACTTTGTATGAAGCTGGAGACATTATGCTTATCGGCGGGCTTGGAAACCCCGTCGGACACGAGGATGGCTGCGTGCGACATCTGTGCCATCGCCTATGACTCGCGCACCGTCGTGCCGGGATGCCTATTTGTGTGCATTCGCGGCACGAAGGTGGACGGTCACGCCTATATCGGGGAAGCCATCAGAAAAGGTGCCGCGGCAGTGCTGACACAACGGGATGCGGATGTCACGCAGATGAGCGGTCCGATTTTTTTGTCCGCAGACGATACCCGCCGCGCGCTTGCACGACTGTATGACGCGTGGTACGGGCACCCCGCCGCGGGCATGACCCTCATCGCCGTAACGGGAACCAATGGGAAAACCTCGGTTTCCACCATGCTTAAGGCGATGTTTGACGCGGCGCTGATTCCGTGCGGTCTGATCGGGACGGTTCAGTGCGTCTGCCGGGAGCATCCTCTGAATGTCCCGTCGAGAAACAAAAACGCCAATATGACGACGCCCGACCCCTCCGAGCTGTACCACATGCTCGCGCTGATGCGGGACGACGGGGTTCGCGTGGTCGTGATGGAGGCAACCTCCCACGCGCTGGCATTGCAAAAGCTGGAGCCGCTGCATTTCGCGGCGGCGATTTTTACCAATCTGACCCCCGAGCACCTGGATTTTCACCACACCATGCAGCAGTATTTTGCCGCCAAAGCATCGCTGTTTCCCAAGGCGGAGCTGGCGATTCTGAATGTGGATGACCCGGCGGCGAAGTCACTCCTGCCGTATTGCCACGGCAAGGTCGTCCGCACCTCCGCCGGCGCGCACGATGCCGACTATGCCGCGTCGGACGTAAGTTTCCGCGGCGTGGACGGCGTGGCGTATACCCTGCGCTCCTCGCGGGCGGTCATGAAGCTGAGTAGCCCCATCCCGGGCGTGTTTACCGTGTCCAATACCTTGCAGGCGGCGGCGTGCGCGCTGGAAATGGGCGTGAGCGCCCGGTGCATCCGGGAGTCCCTGAACACCCTGACGGGCGTTGCGGGCAGAATGGAGCGGGTGCGGCTGGGTGTTCCGGTCGATTTCACCGTGTTCGTTGATTATGCCCACACGCCGGACGCGCTGGAAAATCTGCTCCGCACGGCACAGGGTTTCCGGAGCGAGCGACAACGGATCGTCTTGCTGTTCGGGTGCGGCGGCGACCGCGATAAGAGCAAACGCGCCGCCATGGGTAGTATCGCTTCGCGCCTTGCCGACATGGTGTATGTGACGGCGGACAACAGCCGGAGCGAGGACCCGCAGGCGATCATTTCGGACATCGTGGCGGGGATTGACAAGGAAAAGCCATACCGCGTGATTCCGGACAGAGCCACGGCGATCGAGCTGGCGATCCGGAGCGCCGCGCCGGGGGACATTATTCTGCTGGCAGGCAAGGGACACGAAACCTACGAGATCGACGCGACGGGACGGCACCCGTTTGACGAAAAGGAAATCGCGGCGGCGGCGGCGGAACGGGCATTTCCGCGCGGCGCGGCACATACGCCCGGAAAACCGGATGGGAAAAGGGAAGCAGGAGACACAAGTCAATGAAAATACAGATCGGAACGGAATATCAAAGGCTCTCGGAGCTCGCACGCATGTGCGGCGGCGAGCTTGTCGGCGCCGATGGCGACATCCGGGCGGTGTGCACCGACTCGCGCGAGGCAGGGGCGGACACCCTGTTCATTGCCCTGCGCGGTGAGCGAACGGACGGTCACGCGCACATTCCGGACGCGCTGGCGCGGGGATGTACCGCCGTTCTGTGCGAGGAACGCCCGGAAGTATCCTCCGCGCTCTCCCTCATTGTCGTGAAAAACGCGTTGGAGGCGCTTGCCGCGATGGGCGCGGCGTACCTTGGCGGATTTTCGCTTGTTCGCGTCGCTGTGACGGGAAGCGTCGGAAAAACCACCACCAAAGAAATTTTACATTCCGTTCTCTCACAGCGTTTTAAGACCTATAAAACGGAGGCAAACTATAACAGTCTGATCGGTATGCCGCTCTCCGCCCTCGGCGTGAGCAAAGCGGACCGGGCGGCGGTTTTTGAAATGGGAATGAGCGCGCGCGGGGAGATTTCGACCATGTCGCGCGTTGCCCGCCCCGACGTTGCTATGATTACCTGCATCGGGACGTCCCACATGGAATATCTCGGTTCGCGGGAGAATATCGCCCGCGCTAAGCTGGAAATTCTCGACGGTCTGCGTGAGGGCGGATTGCTCATCCTCGACGGCGACGAGCCGTTGCTTCGCACCCTGCCGGAGGGAAATTACCGCGTCCTGCGTGTTTGCATGCGCGACGGCGGCGATGTCCGCGCCGACAACATTTCCTGTGCGCCGGAGCTTGACCGGATGGTGTTTGATGTGCTCCTGCCGGACGGCTCGGCGTGGGAGGGAATGGAGGTTCCGGGCGTCGGCGAGGCGGTGGTCAAGGATGCCATGTACGCAATCACGGCGGCATGGTCGCTCGGACTGACCGCGCAGGAGGTGCGCCGGGGACTTGGCTTTTACCGAACGGTCGGACCGCGTCTGCGGCAGATTGTCCTCGGCGGCGTGACCGTGCTCGAGGATTGCTACAACGCCGCACCGGAATCCACCCGCGCGGCGCTCGGCGCGCTCGCAACGCTGGCGAAGGGACGCGGCGGACGCGCGATTGCCGTCCTTGGGGACATGCGGGAGCTGGGCAGGGAAAGCGTCGCACGCCACCGGGAGATTGGAGCGCTTGCGCAGACGCGCGGCGTGTGCCGCCTGATGACGCTCGGAGAAATGGGCGCGGAGATTGCCGCGGGAGCGCTGGCGGCAGGAATGCCTGCGGAGGACATCCGCGTTATCAGAGCGACCGGAGAGGACGACATGGAGCAAGCGGCGCGCGAATTGAGCGCAGTGCTCCGGGAGAACGACGTTGTCCTGATTAAAGCAAGCCGCGCGTTGGCGGCGGAACGCGTGACCCGGGCGCTGAGCCGTATTCTCACCCCGCACGCGCCCGAAACACCGTGAAGCGGTGCCATATGGTGCAATCCGCGGTACTGCCGCAACGCATCCGTACATCCGGAATGCTCGGCGCCGTGTGCCGCGTAGATTTACAGTAAAAAGAGAGGAGCCGACTGCGTCGGTGTGAAAAATACAATGGATATGACCGTGTTCCGCCATTTGATGCTCATTTTCGGAATCGCTGTGCCGGCGGTGCTTTTGCTGACGGTTCTTCTTTGTCATCGGATCATCCCCGTTCTCCGCGCACATCGGATCGGACAACATATTTTTACCGAGGCGGTCGGTCAGCACGCAGGCAAGGAGGGAACGCCAACTATGGGGGGGATTTGCTTTATCATCCCCATGTTGCTTGTCGTTCTCGGCTTTTTCCTCTACGGCGTTCTGAACGGAAACACGCGACTGATCGCACCGGCGCTTGCCGTGGCGCTTGGCGTCGCGAACGCCATGATCGGCTTTATCGACGACTATACCAAGCTGTGCCACAAGGAAAACCAGGGGCTGACGACCTTGCAGAAGCTGCTGCTTCAGATCGTCGTCGCGGCGCTCTACGTGTGGGGAATGGCGGCGACCGGGCAGATGGAGACGACGCTTTCGCTCCCGTCGCTCGGCTTGTCGTGGAACATGGGGATGCTGTACTACGCGCTCGCCGTCATTGTCATCGTCGGCATGGTGAACGCGACCAACCTGACGGACGGCATCGACGGACTTGCGTCGTCCGTGGCACTCGTGTGCGCCATGTGTCTGACGGCGATCGGCTTCGTGCTTTCGGATGAAAACACCGTGCTTCTCAGCGCGCTTCTCATCGGCGGAATGATCGGATTTCTCCTGTTCAATTTTCACCCTGCCAAGGTTTTCATGGGCGACACCGGATCGCTGTATCTCGGCGGACTGCTCATCGGCATCGGATTTATGGTGGGACGCCCGTGGATCGTGGTGATTCTGTCGATGGTGTTCGTTCTGGATATGCTGTCGAGCCTGATTCAGATCGTGTCGATCCGCGTGTTTCATCGGAAGGTTTTTCGCATCGCCCCGGTGCACCATCAGTTTCAGCTGATGGGCTGGAGCGAGGAAAAAATCGTGTACGTCTTTACGGCGGTGGGGCTTTTGTTCGGGCTCCTGGCGGTGGCAATGGTAGTGTTTACGCCGGTGTGACGACCGCGGAACGCTGGGGTTCAATCGAATCGGTGTGGGAGGCGAGAGAGTGGAAAAACAGAGAAACGGGATGACGCCGACGCTGACCGACGGCGATAAAGCAAAAAGCCGCACCGGGGGAGGTGTTCTCACCCGCACCCTGCGGAGGCTGTTTCCCGCCCGCGAGGACCCGATCTTTCGCGAGCCGCTTCATCCGGTCCCGGGGGAGGGCACGACGCCGCTGACGCGCGGAGGCGTGGATATGACGTTTCTGCTTATCGTCATCGGACTTGTTTTGTACGGCATCATCATGGCGTACAGCGCCAGCTCGATCTACGGTGAACAGCACCGGGGCGACAGTTTGTATTACATCAAGCGGCACCTGATGTTCATCGCGCTCGCCGTGATCGTGACCGCGCCGCTGGTTCTCAAGGCGACACCGTGGTTCTGGCGATGCGTCGCGGTTGTGGGATATTTCGGGTCTATCGGTCTTTTGCTGTTGGTGCTTGTTATCGGAACCAGCGACGGCGAGGCGCAACGCTGGATTCAGCTCGGACCGATCAGCGTTCAGCCCTCTGAGTTGGCAAAGCCGTCCGTCGTCATGATGCTTGCGCTTCTCATGACGCGATATGAAAAAAAGGTCATGTCGGATCAGAAATTCGGCGGTAACTTCAAGTACGGCGTTCTGATGCCGGGCGCGTGCCTGGGCGTCATTCTCTTGCTGGTCGCGGCGGAAAAACATATTTCGGGCGTGATGATTATCGCCATGATCGGCGCGGTCGTCATGCTCATGGGCGGAACGCAGATGAAGTGGTTGATGATGCTGGGGAGCGTGGTGGTCGTCGGCGGCGTGGCACTGATCTTCTTTTCCAGTTACGCCGGGACGCGTGTGGACATCTGGCTTCATATCGATCAGATGGACCCGCTCGGGGCGGCGTGGCAGACGCTTCAGGGACTGTACGCAATTGGCTCCGGCGGCTTGTTCGGGCTGGGACTCGGAAACAGCCGACAGAAATTCGGCTACGTCTCGGAACCGCAGAACGACTTCGTTTTTACCATCATCTGCGAGGAGCTGGGCTTCTTCGGGGCGCTGGTCGTGCTGGTGCTTTTTGCACTGCTCCTGATCCGGGGATTCAAGATCGCGTCGGCGGCGCCGGATAAATTTTGCGCTCTCACAGTCTATGGCATCGTGTTCAAAACCGTCCTCCAGGCGGCGATGAACATTGCGGTCGTGACCAACTCCATGCCGAACACGGGCATCTCACTCCCGTTTTTCAGCTCGGGAGGAACGGCACTGGTGATTCAGATTCTCGAGATGGGCATCGTGCTCAATATTTCCCGGTATTCTCACGTGAAAAAATAATACGCAGGCGAAAGGATGACAACAGAGAAATGATGATGCGTGTGCTACTGACCGGCGGCGGAACGGGCGGGCATGTAAACCCCGCGCTTGCGATCGCACATACCATAAAAATCAATTGCCCCGACGCGGAGATCGCGTTTGTCGGGACGGAGCAGGGCAAGGAATGTGACCTGGTGCCACGCGAGGGGTATCCCTTATACTTTGTCGAGGTGCAGGGCATCCGGCGGTCGCTGTCTCCCGCCAATATCCGCGCACTCTACCTTGCCGTGACATCCCCATACAGTAAGAAAACCACGGAAATTCTGGAGCGGTTTCAGCCGGACATCGTGATCGGAACGGGCGGATACGCCTGCTGGCCGCTTCTCAAGGCGGCGGCGCGCGCCGGCATCCCCACCATGGTGCACGAATCCAACTGTCAGCCGGGGCTGGCGGTGAGGCGACTGCAATCCTGCGTGGATACCATCCTGCTGAACTTCCCGGAATCGCTCCCTTATATAAAGAGGAAGGAAAAATGCGTCGTCGTAGGCAACCCATTGCGCGGAGGCTTCGGCGAGGTTTCGACACAGCAGGCGCGCGAGCACCTTGGAATCCGCCCCGGGGAGAAGCGGGTGCTTTGCTATGCGGGCAGTCGTGGCTCATCTACGGTCAACGCGGCGGTGCTGGAAATGCTGTCGGCACTCGCTCCCGAGTACTCCGACGTGTGCTTTGTCCTCTCCAGCGGAACCCGGAATTTTGAGGAAGCTGAGCGGATTTACCGTCGGTATCAGCTTGAAAAGTACCCGAATGTGACAGTCGAACCGTATATCTACGATATGCCGATGCAGATGGCGGCGGCGGACGTGGTGATTTCCCGCGCGGGCGCCATCAGCCTCTCCGAGTTGGCGCAGATGGGCAAGGCGAGCATCATTGTCCCGTCTCCGTACGTAGCGGATAATCACCAATTGCGCAACGCGAGGGCGCTCTCCGACCGTGGCGCGGCGCTTTTGGTGGAGGAAAAGAATTTTGCGGACGGCGCACTTCTCCGCGCTACCCGGACATTGCTGGAGGACGAGGAACTGTGCGCGACGCTCCGCCATAACATCCGCTCCTTCGCGTCGCAGGACGCCAACCGCCTCATTTACGAGCGCATTGTCCGGGCTGTCGAGGAATACCGCGCACGAAAAAAGTAATTTTTTTGACATCCGGTGGCAATTTGGTATTGCCATCGGATTTTTTTTGGTATATAATAGGGTAGTCGGACGAGTGAGATGGTGGCACGCCGGTAGATCCTTGCGGCATGCTGATGCCGGAGGACGAAGCCCCCCATAAAACAGATGGGCTTGAGGCTTTCTCGTCACGTGGATATTCTGGAAAAGGAGGGTGCGGAGCCGATGAAAACAGGACAAGCCGACCGTCGCGATGCCGTCTTGCGGTGGCTCAGACGACGCGGCAGAAAAATCTTGCAAAGCCTTGCTCTGGCAGTCCTCGTACTGCTTTGCGCAGTGCGCCGGCTCCTCCCGCCCAGTGCCCGCAGTGTCGATAAAAAATGGAGGGAGCAGGAGCGGCGGCGCATCGCGTGCCACTCCCCGGATCCCACGTCCAGCCTTGTCCTTGCGCCCCCCGCCGCGCCGTCCCGGGACAGGGAAAAGACCGTCGCCCCCTCCAAACTCCGCCTTTTGCGCCATATGCGCCAGGTCTGGGTGCTGCGCGCCATCCTCACCTGTATGATCTTGTCCGCGCTTTGCCTCGGAATTCTCGCACTGTGCAGTCGCGTACGTGTGACCTCCGTTCAGTGCCTCGGTATGCAAAGATATTCCGCCGAGGAGCTGATCGCAACGGCGGGTGTGCAGTCGGGGGATGAATGGTACGGCGTGGATACGGAGCACGCGCAGGCGGCTTTGCTCGCGGCGTACCCCTATCTGCAAAGCGCCGCGGTGACGCGCACGGAGCGGGGAACCGTCCGCATCGACGTGACGGAACGCACTCCTGCCTTCGTCGTCGTTACTGCGGACGGCGCGGTTTTGCTGGATTCCTCGCTGTACGTGCTGGAAACGTTCAGCGACGGAATGGTTCCCGCGGAGCTGTGCCTGCTGGAAAATATCCCGGTGACGCCGGATTCCGCCGTGGAGCCGGGCAAGCGCTTCCCCCTGCCGGAGCGTTACGCCGCATGGCTCCGCGCCCTGGCGTCGGCGACCACAGACCTGCCGTGTGGTGTGGTGCGGCTGGATGCGACCGACCCATACGCCCTGACGCTGTACCTGTCGGACGGAACGCGCATTTTCTTTGGGGATACCAAGGATGCCGAGCGCAAGCTATCCGCAGCGGTGGAAGTTCTCCGACGCGCGCACGCCTCGGCATCCGACGAGACGGAGAACGCCCCGTGGACGGTGAATGTGTCCGATCCGATGCGCGTGACGGTCGGAAAAACGGCGGAATTTGACCGATAAAATAAAAATTCCGAAAAAAATTCGAAAAAATCCGAAAAAGGTATTGCAAAATCTGCAAAAAAAATGTATGATATAGGGTGAAGTATACTCATGCCATTCCCACAAGGGACGAGGTGCCGGGCGCAGGCAAACCGTCTGGCATGAAGAATATAGTTTAGGGAGGAACATGAATATGACATTTGAACGTGATGATTGCAACGAAAGCGGCGTAAATATTAAGGTAATCGGCGTCGGCGGCGGCGGTAACAACGCCGTGAACCGCATGATCCGTTCGGACATCCGCGGTGTGGAATTTATTGCTGTCAATACGGACCGCCAGGCGCTCCGCCACAGCGAGGCGACCAATCAGATTATCATCGGCGAGAAGATCACCAAGGGCTTCGGTGCAGGCTCGACCCCCGAGATCGGTCAGCGTGCCGCGGAGGAGTCCCTGGAGGAGATCAAGGCAATGCTCCAGAATACCGACATGGTGTTCGTGACTGCCGGCATGGGCGGCGGCACGGGTACGGGCGCGGCTCCCGTGGTGGCACGCGTCGCCCATGAGATGGGCATTCTGACCATCGGTATCGTGACCAAGCCGTTTTCCTTCGAGGGAAAGCGCCGCGCGGCACAGGCAGAGGCAGGAATCGCTGTCCTGCGTGAAAATGTAGACTCGCTGGTCGTTATTCCGAACGACCGGTTGCGTGAGATTTCCGAGACGCGCATCACGCTCGCAAACGCGTTCGCCATCGCGGACGACGTGCTGCGCCGCGGTGTGCAGTCGATCTCCGACCTGATCAACGTCCCCGGCTTTATCAATCTGGACTTCGCGGACGTGACCTCCATCATGAAGGGTGCCGGCTACGCGCACATGGGCGTCGGCTCAGCATCCGGTAAGGATAAGGCGGAGCTCGCGGCACAGGCAGCCATCTTCAGCCCCCTGCTCGAAAGCTCAATCAAGGGCGCACGCGGCATCCTCATCAGCATCGCCGTTTCTCCCGATGTCGGACTGGAGGAGGTCAATACCGCTTCCGAACGCATCGCCGAGCAGGCGGACGTGGACGCAAGCATCATCTGGGGCGTGGCGTTCGACCCCGAGCTGGATGATGAAATGAAGATTACCATTATCGCCACCGGCTTCAATGAGGATCATGACTCCCATAATACCTATCCCGTTCCGCCGCAGGTCGCGGCAACGGCGGTCAACCCCGCAACTCCCGCGGTAACGGCAACCTACGCAACTAAGCCCGCCGGACAAGCTGCTCCCGCACAGACCGCAGCTCCCGCGTTCAAGGCGCAGAGCCCCGCTCCCGCGGCACAGGCGCCCGCACAGCCGAAAGTCGCTCCCGCCCCCGCCGCGGCAACCAAGCCCGTGCAGGCGGCAGCTCCCGCCGCTCCCCAGAACGTTAAGCCGAAGGAGACCACGCCCGCAGGGGCAGATGAGGATCTGGATATAAACGACCTCATGGGTTTGTTTCGTGCAGGAAGAGGCAGACGCGGCTGATTTCCGGTCGGTGGAACAACCGACGGTGAGCCGCCCCGCAGACGATTCGCTGACGGAAACTCCGTTCGCGGAAACACGTCCCACAGCTTTGCGCGGGGAAGAGCAATCCGCCGACGCACGCACAGAGGGTGAGATTTCCACGTGGAGCCGTACCCCGCAAGAACCGCAGGCGATGCAAAACTCGCTGTCCGCACAAAGAAAACCCGGTTCACGTGCGGCGGGACGCGCGCACGATAGCCAAAACTCGCTTCTGATGCGTTTCATCACCCAACGCAGACCGGACGACGTGTTCTTGCTCGACGACGAGAACCTCACCGACGAAGAAAAATCAAAACATTACTGAATGTAAAGAGCTGTTGCCGCAGGGCAATGGCTCTTTTCTTGCCATTTTGGCGAAAAATAAGAATATCGTGCGATAGTAGGAGCTTTTTTGGTGAAAAACAGCAAAAAAACTTTAAGGAACTATTGACAAACCCTCAAAATTGTGTTAAACTCATTAGCGTAATACATTGTACGCTGGGCGCAGTGTGCGCCCAAATCCAAAAAACATGAGGAGGACTTCAAGAATGAAGAAATTCTTAGCAGTGCTGTTGACACTGTGCATGCTGATGTCGGTCATCACGATCCCGGTGTCGGCGGCAGTGGAGGTTGACGGCAAGGAGATTGGGGCGGACGACACGAACTATGTCGGAGTGTCGGACGGTTCCTCAATGGACGGCTGGGCGGGTGGAAGCGTCACGATCGATAGCTCCACGGTCAATAACGGCAAAACAGCGACCGCTGTCCGTTTTGACTTTACTGCGAACGGCAAGGGCGGCGGTCAGTCGTTCTATGTCCAGTATGTCGCTCCGTCGGCAAAAGACATTTCGAAGATGCAGTATCTTGCATTCGACTTTTGGGTTGATACTGCAGAGACTGCGAAAATTCTGAACCAGCACCAGTTTATGTTCGAGCTTTCCTCGTCGGGGAAAGCGGATACGAGCGAGATCAATACCGGTGGCGCGACCTTCCTGAAGGTGTGGGGTCGGGAGCTTTCCGTCGGTTGGAACCACGTCAGAATCCCCATCGGCGCGTACATGACCCAGCAGCACTCAGGGGTGAACGGCGGCAAGGGCGATGCTTTTGACGCGACCAAGTGGAGCTTCTTCCGCATCTATAACAATCAGAATGGCAACGGCTTTACCGACGGCTATAAATATAGCTATATGATAGATAACTTCCGCTTTGAGGCGGGCGAAGCGGGGGCAAAGTACCTCCCCCGACTTCGTGTAAATGGTGTCACCTCCGGCGCCGTGCGCTATGAGGCTCTCAGTGCACAGTCCTTAGACCTGATGCGGATGACACATCTCAGCATGGATATCTATGTCCCGGAAACCGTCAATCTGGACACTTTGAACAAGGCTGCCTATACTATTGAGCTGACCAGTTCCGGCAAGTGTGACGTTCAAGAGGCACAGTTGTCATTGACCTTTGAGCAGTATTGCGGGAAGAAACTGCAACACGGTCTCAATTCTATTGAGATTCCTTTGGCGAAGTTTGCGAGTTATGGTCATTTCAACAAGAGTGCTCTTAAGGATGTTGTGTTGTGGAACGCAATCAACTATACCCGTATTCACAGCAACGGACCCAACGGACTTGGCTTCTCCAATGTCCGCTTTACCGCAAAGGCTGACGGAACCACGCCCGCGATGGCACTTACGAAGCTGGGCGTTCCCAACCCCAATACCGCAGACCCCTTGATGGCATCCACATGCGCCGAAGGGAGCGGCGTTTGGAAAAACTTTGATAAAAATGTAACATTTAATACAAGCGTTACGGACAAGAGCTCGGACGGTGTTGCCGTGGTGAATACGACGGCGGCGAAAACTGCCGTGGGATTCCTGAAATTGACTTATGAAAGAGGGAACGCGGGAGGACTGGATATCCGCGGATATCGCTACATGGAGTTTGATCTCTATGTCAAGAGCGCTACGGACGGTGTGACGGATGACGCAGTTGCCGAGGCATTTAGCAAAATCGCGCTGGAATTTGAGATGAGGTCGTATAACAGCGACAACCTCGAAATCCTGCACCGTGGCACTCTGGAAGCGCTGACGGGCGAAACCCTGCATGGTGGCTGGAACCATGTTGTCGTTGATTTGTCTAAATTCGGAACATCCGGTTCAGTCGGACCCATGTTCCGTAGCAATTTCGGCGCAATTCGTATCTTCAACCACGCCATTTCGGGCGATGCTTACGCGACAACGCTGTATTTCGATAATCTCCAGTTTACGAAAGATGCGGGAGACGAAACCGTCACGCGCGCGGCGACCTCGAAGCCGACCGCAGGGGCGAACAAGCAGTATGTCATGTCCCTGAATCTGAATGGCAAATATGACCTGACGAACCGCGATACCGTTGAATTTGATCTCACCATCAACAATGAGGCGGATGTTGAGAAATTCAATTCGTATAACGGCTTCAACTTCGAGTTGACCTCCTCCGGAAACTGCGATCACCTCGAAATCTGCTACGTAGGCGCTCTGAAGCAATATGCGGAAGGCGGCGCTTTCAAGGCAGGCGTAAACCATGTCGCCGTTCCGCTGTCGGTGTTCACCAATGCCACCCCTTGTTCGAACGATGCCAACAGCGGGAACAAGTGCACGAATGACGGACACCGTATGGAGTCTGCAAACTTCTTCAGCTCCAACAATTGGGAATTTGACCCGACGCGTTGCAACTACATGCGGATATATACGGGTAAAGACTTTGCGAGCGACGCGGCTAACACGGTGGAGCTGAGCAATGTCAAGTTCACCGGTACCTCCGGATATCCGTTCAAGGCGGCACCGAATGTCCCCGCGCAGTCGGAATCCGACAAGGTGACAATCAATACGGACGGTCTGTCCGTGAA
>CAKSNQ010000015.1 GCA_934476315.1 uncultured Eubacteriales bacterium | reverse complement strand
ACGCGCATCCAGCCGGGGAATGAGGGGCGCGGGGAGAACAACCGACGGCGCATGAGTCGGTTTTCTCCCCGCATCCGGCTCGAAAGTCCTCCAACTCAAAGTACATACCAACCACAAACACAAAATACCTACGGTCCCAAACAATTCAGCGCTTTCAGCCGCTTTTTCTTTGAAGCCAGAGGCGCAAAGAAAACCGATTGCCCGCGGCAGTACCCGCCGCGGGCAATCCGAAAAAGAAACGCCATGGGGAGATTTCGCGCTCTGCGGAGCGCGACAAGGGCTTCGCGCCCTTGACCCGCGCAACCTTTTGAAAAAGGTTGTCGAAAACTTAAAAAGAGATAGCTAAACCCTTTAGAAACCTAACGGCGAACAGCTATTCCCTTCACAAAAGTTTCCCACGTCGTCCCCCTGAAGAAAATCCTTGACATTTGGGGCAAAAATCGCTATAATGAACCCGAGACCTCATCGCCGCCGCCCGGCGCTGAGCACGGAAAGGAACAGTGGAACTATGAGTACAATTTCGGAAATATTCGGCAGTATGGTCTTTGACGACGACGTCATGCGGGAAAGACTTCCCCACAGCGTCTATCTCTCGCTCTCCAAAACCATCGAGCGCGGGACGGCAATCGACCCGTCCATCGCCGACTGCGTGGCAAACGCCATGAAAGATTGGGCGATCGAAAAAGGCGCGACGCATTATACCCACTGGTTCCAGCCCCTGACCGGTGTCACGGCGGAAAAGCACGACGCTTTCATCTCCCCGGTCGGTCACGGCAAGGTCATTATGGAAATGTCGGGCAAGGAGCTGATCCACGGCGAGGCGGACGCCTCCTCGTTCCCATCCGGAGGGCTTCGCGCCACCTTCGAGGCGCGCGGCTATACCACGTGGGACCCCGCGTCCTACGCTTTCGTCAAGGACGGCTCGCTGTACATCCCTACCGCCTTCTGCTCGTGGGGGGGCGAGGCGCTGGATACCAAAACGCCGCTTCTGCGCTCCATGGACGCGCTCAACCGCCAGAGCCTGCGCATCCTCCGGCTGTTCGGTGACACCGAAACCACCCGCGTTGCCCCGACGGTCGGCGCGGAGCAGGAATATTTCCTGATCAGCCGCTCCCTGCGCAATCAGCGCAAGGATTTGCTTTTCACCGGACGCACGCTGTTCGGCGCTCCCGCCCCCAAGGGGCAGGAGATGGACGACCACTATTACGGACCGCTCAAGGCGCAGGTCGTCGCCTATATGCACGAGCTGGATATGGCGCTCTGGCAGCTCGGAATCAATGCGAAAACCAAGCACAACGAGGTCGCTCCCGCCCAGCATGAGCTGGCGCCCGTTTTCGCCACCACCAATATGGCGGTCGATCAGAACCTGCTCATCATGGAGGAGATGAAGCGCATCGCGGCGCATCACGACCTCGTTTGCCTGCTCCACGAAAAGCCGTTCCGCGGCGTCAACGGTTCGGGCAAGCACAACAACTGGTCGCTTTCCACCGACACGGGCAAGAACCTGCTCGATCACGGCTCCTCACCTGCCGAAAACGGACAGTTTTTACTTATTCTCGCCGCCATTCTGCGCGCGGTGGACGAATATCAGGACCTCATGCGCATGTCGGTTGCGACGGCAAGCAATGACCATCGCCTCGGCGCCAACGAAGCCCCGCCCGCCATCGTTTCGGTCTTTGTCGGCGAGGAGCTGGAGGAGCTGATTGACGCGGTGATTACGGGCAAGACCTACGCGGGACGCGACGCGGGCACCATGGATCTGGGCATCCCGACCCTGCCGTCGTTCCGACGCGATACGACCGACCGCAACCGCACGTCCCCCTTCGCCTTCACCGGCAATAAGTTTGAATTCCGCATGCTCGGCTCGGCGCAGAATATCGCCCTGCCCAACATCATTCTGAACACCGCCGTCGCCGAGTCGCTCTCGCTGTACGCCGACCGACTGGAGGGTGCGACGGACTTTCACGCCACGCTGTCGGCGCTTTTGCGGGAGGAATTCGGTGCACACCGCCGCATCATCTTCAACGGCAACGGGTACTCCAAGGAGTGGGAAGCCGAGGCGGAGGCACGAGGACTTTGCAACCTGCGCACGGCGCCCGAGGCGTACGACCGCTTCGACGCGGACAAGAATCTTCATCTCCTCACGACCTACCACATCATGAGTGAGGCGGAGGCGCGCTCGCGCAAGGCGGTCCTGATGGAGAATTACGCCAAGGTCATCAACATCGAGGCGCTGACCATGATCGAAATGGCGGAACGCGACCTGCTCCCCGCCGTGGAAAACGACGTGGGCAGACTGGCGCGCATTGCTGCCGATAAAAAAACGGTCAGCGCGACCCTGCCGACCGTGTGGGAGGAGGGGCAGATTCGCCGACTGTCCGCGGGCATGACCCGCGCTTACGCAGCGCTGGACGAGCTGAAACGGGCAGATGCCGAGGCGATGACCCACGCGGACGACCCGCGCACAATGGCGTTTGCCTACTGCCGGAACGTCATTCCCGCGATGGAGGCACTGCGGCACGAGGTGGATGTGCTGGAAACGATGGTGCCGACCGAGATTTGGCCCGTCCCGAATTACGGCGACCTGATGTTCCGCCAGCAGGGGAAGATCGGCTGACGGTTTGGGTAAAAAACAATGAAATGATACAGCGAGGGGCTGTCGCGCCGGACGTGACAGCCCCGAAAGATTTTGGGAGGATGGAAAAATGTCACTGGAAAGAGTACGGAAATTTTTCGAGGAGAACGGAATCGGCGACCGCGTGATCGAGCTGGGCGAGTCGAGCGCGACGGTGGAGCTTGCGGCGCACGCGCTGGGCTGTGAGCCGGAGCGGATCGCGAAAACGCTGTCGTTTTCCGTCGGCGGCAAGCCGATTCTGATCGTCATGGCGGGCGACGCGAAAACGGACAATCACAAGTATAAGGAATACTTTGGCGTCAAGGCGAAAATGCTGACACGGGAGGAAACGGCGGAGCAGATCGGGCACCCGGTGGGCGGCGTCTGCCCGTTTGCCGTAAACGATGGCGTGACGGTGTACCTGGACGTGTCGCTGAAGCGGTTTGAGACGGTCTTTCCGGCGTGCGGCAGTGGGAACAGCGCGATAGAGCTGAGCCTGTCCGAGATGGAGAAATACACGGGGTACGTCGCGTGGGTGGACGTTTGCAAGCTGCCCTCGCAGGAGTCGTCGGCGGAGGGATAATTGCGGAAAAAAGCGGAAATAAAACTGAAAACGAGGGAAAACCGCAAACGAGAACAAAACCGGAAGCGGGGCGTGCCTGTCGGGACGCCCTGCTTTTCTGTATTTCAGCGAATCCCGGGAGGGGTGGAGGAGAACCGCCCGCACCCAGCTTTCTAAACCGCGTGAGCACCGGGAGGGGTCTGGGGAGGGGTCATCGGCGGGGGTCTGCCCCGCCGCCCTCCCCAATGCGCCAAAGCGCCGCGTTGTTGCGGCGCGACGCGCATCCAGCCTAGGAATGAGGGGAGTGGGGAGAACAACCGGCGGCGACTGAGCCGGTTCTTCCCCCACATCCTGCGTCGGAGACTTCAGCTAAAAATACATACCAACAGCAAGCGAAACAAATCCAAATTTTCCACACAGCAAAAGCAATACTCTTTCAGCCGTCTTTGCGGAGGGAGAAACCATCTCAAACGCCGAGGTTTGGCGGCTTGCCGCGGTCCCTCCGCCTCCTCCCACTTCCTTGGCTGTGCGCCGCATTTTAGTGGCTATCCCGCGCACTTTCCCCGGCGGCGAGGGGAAACTCGTCGAGAGTTTTCCCTCGCCCACCTTTCTAAATCCCAGCGAACCCCGGGAGGGGTGGAGGAGAACCGCCCGCGCCCAACCTTCTAAACCGCGGCAAGCCCGGGAGGGGTCTGGGGAGGGGTCATCGGCGGGGGGGCTACCCCGCCGCCCTCCCCAATGCGCCAAAGCGCCGCGTCGTTGCGGCGCGACGCGCATCAAAGCCTTGGAGTAGGGGGTGTGTGGGGGAAGAACCCCGACGATTGAGGGGTTCTCCCCCCACATCCTGCACGAAAGACTTCAAACTCAAAGTAGACACCAACCGCAAGCACAAAACACCTGCTATCCCCTGCAAATTCAACATCTTTAGCCGCTTTTTCTTTGAAGCCAGAGGCGCAAAGAAAACCGATTGCCGCGGTAGTGCCTACCGCGGCAGTACCCACCGCGGACAATCCCAAAAAGAAACGCCGCAAGGTTTCGCCGCCTGCGGGCGGCGACGCGGGGCGTTGCCCCTCGACCTGCCCGCTTGCGGGCGGACGCCTTTTGAAAAAGGCGGGCGAAAACTTTGAATAGAGACAGCTGAATTTTGGGAGAAAGCAAACAAAACAAAAAAGAGGGACAGCTGAACCCTTTAGAACCCTAAAGTCGAACAGCCATTCCCTCTCCAAGAGTTTTGGAAGGGTGTGGGAAACTTTTTTCCAAAAAGTTTCCCACGTCGTCCTTTGCATGCCTTCCTATTTCTCCCCCTTGATCGCCTTCCAGTACGCGGCGGCGGCGGATTCGGTCTTGTTGTCGCCCGGCTGGTAATAGCGGGCGCCTTTCAGGTCGTCCGGCAGGTACTGCTGGGTGACGTAATGGTTCGGAAAATCATGCGGGTAGAGGTAGCCCTGGTACAGCGGCGCCTGGAGATGCCGCGGCACGCGCGTCCCCTTCCCCTCCTCGATGTCCTTGGCGGCGGCGGCATACGCGGCGTACGCGCTGTTGGACTTCGGCGCGGTGGCAAGCAGAAGCGCGGCGTTGATGAGCGGAATTTTCCCCTCCGGAAGCCCCAGCTCCACTGCCGATTCACAGCAGGCGCGGGTGATCGCCGCCGCCTGTGGGTATGCCAGCCCGATGTCCTCCGACGCGATGACCTGAAGCCGCCGACACAGCGAGAGCAGTTCCCCGACGGCGACCAGCTTCGCCACGTAAAAGGCGGTCGCGTCCGGGTCGGACCCGCGAATGGATTTTTGCAGGCAGGACAGGAGGTCGTAGTGCGTGTCGTCGTTGAAATTGCACACGCCGGAGGAAAAATCCCGCATGTCCTGCTCGGTCAGCGCGCCGTCCGCCGCGTAGTACACGTTCTCCAGCAGTCCGATCGCCCCGCGGACGTCCCCGCCGGTCGCCTGCCCGATCTTTTCGAGCAAAGCGTCGTCGGCGGTTTTTTCCTCGCCCGTTTCGCGGTTGAGGTAGTCGAGCGCCCGGCGCATGGCGGGAATGCACGCTTTTGCCGTGACCGGCTTGAATTCAAACACCGAGGCGCGCGACAAAATGGCGTTGTAAACGTAAAAATGCGGGTTTTCTGTGGTGGAGGAAATGAGCGTGACGCGCCCGTCCTCCATGTACTCCAGGAGCGACTGCTGTTGCTTGCGGTTGAAATATTGAATTTCATCGAGATAGAGCAAAATTCCGCCGCCGCCGAACACATTGTCGGTTTCCGCGAGGATCTGTTTGACGTCCGAGAGAGACGCGGAGGTCGCGTTGAGCCGCCGGAACGTCATTCCGGAGCGCGCCGCGATGATTTCCGCCGCAGTGGTCTTCCCCGTCCCGGGCGGTCCGTAAAAGATCATATTGGTGATGCGTCCGCTGTCCACCATGCGACGGATGACCCCGCGTGCGCCGAACAAATGCTCCTGCCCCACCATCTCGTCGAAGCTCTTGGGGCGGAGCAAATCCGCCAGTTGCGCGTTTTTCATAGGTGAGAGACCCGCGACTTCCGCTTTGCGAAAGCGCCCTTTCATTGGATTTGAGAAAAAGCCCGTCAGCCGGACAAACAACAAAACCGACTGACGGATGCGAAAATAAGGAGTAGTCAAGAATTTATCGGAACAACCCGATGAAGTTGTCCGTCAGCTTCAGCATTTCCGGGATGAGCCAGCAGACGACCGCCGCCAGCACGATGCAGACGAGGATTGTCAGCACGAAAAGGATCGGATGGGATCCTTTTTTGTCGAACTGGATCTCGGCGCCGACGCGCAGGTCCTCCGGAATGTAGAAATGATTGTTTGCAAAATCGTAGGTGTAAGGAATGTCGCGCCACTTGGCGGATTTTTCCTTTCCGTCCTTGGCGTCCTCGCCACTCTGTCCGGCAAGGAATGCCTCGCGTTTCTCGCGTTGAGCCGCCTCGTAAGCCTCCTGCTCCACACAACGGACGACGCGGCGAAGCGACGACCCGCGGCGGAGATTTTCCTTGATGGCGGCGGCGCGGAGCAACCCCAGCTCAGCGAGCGTCATCGCCTTGTCCGGCGCGTTGCACCCGTTGCGGGAGAGCGCGCGAACCATTTCGCCGAGCGTGCGTTTTTGGAACAGCGAGAGCGCCGCGGCGACGATGACGCCCAAAAGAATGGCGATCACAACGCCGCGCAGGGAGAACAGCGTTCCGCCGCCGGGGGAAATGTATTGATAGTCATAATCTTCGAGCTTTACAGAAAAATACTTTTCTGTAAAGTATTCCCACAGCTCTTGGAACAGGGATTGATCCGAGGGGGACGACAACGAAGCAGACGCCTGACACAGCGAGCGCAGGAGGGGGAGGCGTGTGAGAAACATCATGAGCCAAGACCACGCTTTCGCTTTGCGAAAAATTCCTTTCATTTGAGATGCGGCGAGCGGGAAGCCGGGCGGCGACACCTTCCATACGGGTGCAGGAGGGCTGGCGGCGGGCGGTCAGTCGCCGTTCGGGGATATGAACATTCGTTGTCGATTCTCGGGGATGAGCATGGGATAACAGAAATGAAGCGGTGGGGGGAGCAACACTTGCGCTACGCGCGACTGACGCGGCTGTGCCACGCCTCTGTATGTTTTCGCCCACCTTTCTGCATTTCAGCGAATCCCGGGAGGGGCATGGGGAGGGGTCATCGGCGCGCCCCCGCGCCGCCCTCCCCAATGTGCCGCGCATCCAGCCTTGGAGTGGGGGGTGTGCGGGGGAGCAACCCCGACGCCTGAGGGGTTCTCCCCCCACATCCAGCACGAAAGATTTCTAACCCAAAGTAGATACCAGCCACCAGCACAAAACGCGCCCACAGTCCCAAACAATTCCGGCGCTTTCAGCCGCTTTTTCTTTGACACCACAGGCGCAAAGAAAACCGATTGCCGCGGCAGTGCCTACCGCGGACAATCCGAAAAAGAAACGCCGAGGGGTTTCGCCGCCTGCGGGCGGCGACAAGGGCTTCGCGCCCTTGACCTGCCCGCTTGCGGGCGGACGCCTTTTGGAAAAGGCAGGCGAAAACTTTTGAAGAGAGATAGCGAAAGCCTTTAGAAGTCTAACGGCGAACAGCTATTCCCTCTATAAATGTTTTTGAAGGGTGTGGGAAACTTTTTCCCAAAAAGTTTCCCACGTCGCTTCCCACGTCACCCCTACGTCGCCCTTATTCGCCCTTCTTGATGATGTCGGTGCCGAGGTATTTGCGGAGAACCTCGGGGACGACGATGGAGCCGTCCTTGGTTTGGTTCTGCTCGACCAGCGCGGGCAGAATCCGGGAGGTTGCCAGTCCGGAGCCGTTGAGCGTGTGGACAAACTCGATCCGACCGTCCGCGCGCTTTACGCGCATATTGCCGCGGCGCGCCTGATAATCACGCGCGTTGGAGACCGAGGAGACCTCCTTGTAGCCGTTCATGGACGGAATCTGAATTTCGATGTCATAGGTGCGCGCCATGGATGCCGAGCAATCCTCCGCCGCCAGCTTGACGGTGCGGAAGTGCAGACCAAGCCCGCGAACCAGTCCCTCAGCGTTGGAGACCAGCTCCTCGAACGCCTCATCGGACTTCTCCGGCAGGGTGTACTGCACCATTTCGACCTTGTTGAACTGGTGTCCGCGCACCATTCCGCGCTCGTCCGCCCGGTAGGAACCTGCCTCGCGGCGGAAGCACGGCGTGTAGGAAATATACTTTTTGGGGAGGTCTGCTTCGGTCAGCAGCTCGTCGCGGTGGAGAGAAACCAGCGCGGTCTCGGCAGTCGGCAGCATAAAGCGGCGACGCTCGTCCTCCGCGGTCTCCAGCCAATAGACCTCGTCCTGAAATTTCGGGAACTGCCCTGCGGTCAAGCCGCACTCGTAGCCGAGCATGTGGGGGACGAGAACCAGCTCGTAGTTGTGGCTCAGGTGGGTTTCGATAAAGTAATTGAGGATCGCCCACTCCAGACGCGCGCCCATGCCGCGATAGATCCAAAATCCGTTGCCGGACAGCTTGACGCCGCGTTTGTAGTCGATCAGCCCGAGGTCGGTGCACAGATCGACGTGATTTTTCGGCTCAAAATCGAAAGAATGGGGCTTCCCGTCGTAGCGAAGCGGCTCGTTGTTTTCCTTGCCGCCGGGCTTGAGGTCGCGGTCGGGCAGGTTGGGCAGACCCAACATCAGGGTGGAAAATTCGCTCTCGACGCCCTTGAGCTTGTCGTCGATCGCCTTCGCCTTGTCACCGAGCGCCTTCAGCTCGGCAAAAATCGCGGTCGTGTCCTTTCCCTCCTTCTTCATCTGCGGAATGAGCTTGGTCGTCTTGTTTTGCTCCGCCTTGAGCGCTTCTCCCTCGGCAATCATGGCGCGGCGCTGAGCATCCAGCTCCAGAATGCGTGCGATTTCCGCCTTTGCGTCCTTGCCCTTGATGGCGAGACGCTCAATGACCTCCGCGGGATTTTCCTTGATGTATTTGATGTCTAACATGATCTTTCGTTCCCTTTCTTTGCGTAAATCCGGTCAATTTTGCCGTCATTTTGCGTGTTTTTTACGAAAAACGGCTTATTTTTCGTCAAAAAAGCTGTTGCCGCAGAGCGTTTTGAGGAGCTCCTCCAGGTCGGCGTCGTCGGTGTAGGAGAGCTCCAGCGTCTTTTTCTTGTCTGTGCCCACGATGCGCACCTTTCGCCCGAGGGTCGCGAGCGCCCGGCGTTCCAGATCGCGCAGATAGACGCGCCGCAAGTTTGCCTCGGAAACCTCGTCGGCATCGGTCATTTCGTCCTCGTCCTCTGACGCCTCGTTCATGAGCTTGACTGCGTGCTCCACCTCCCGCACGGACAGCTCCCGCTCCAGAATTTTCTGTGCAAGCACGGGGATGTTGTCAGGATCGTTCAGTCCGAGCAGTGCCCGCGCGTGTCCGGCGGTCAGCGAACCATCGCTGAGCATGGACAGAACGTCCTCGGGCAGGTCGAGCAGGCGGAGCATATTGGTAATGTTGGAACGGCTCTTGCCGACTTGCTTCGCCACCTGGTCCTGCGTCAGACCGAACCGTTCGATCAGCGCGCGGTAGGCGAGGGATTCTTCCACGGGATTGAGGTCCTCGCGCTGAATGTTTTCGATAATGGAAATTTGCGCCGCCTTGAGGTCGTCCCCGTCGAGAATGACCACCGGAATCTCGCTCAACCCTGCCATTTTTGCGGCACGCCACCGGCGCTCGCCGGCAATGATCTCGTACGTGCCCGCCAAAGCCGGGTTTTCACGCACGATGATGGGCTGAAGTACGCCGTAGGTGCCGATGGATTCTGCCAACAGCTCCAGCGCCTCGCGGTCGAAATTCTTTCGCGGCTGGTCGCTCCGCGGCTCAATGTCGGCAATGCGCAATGTCGTCGTGGAGGATTTCTTGTTTTCCGGCATATTGTCGTCCAGAAGCGAATAGAAATCCCTGCCCAGTCCGCCGGCTTTCTTCGCCTTGCTCACGGGGCGCGCCTCGTTCTTTTCATCCAGCTGTAAGGGGTTTTGCTCTGAAAACGCTTTTCTCTGATGCATTTTTACATTTTTGGCTTTTGCGTCGGCGCAAAAGCATCCTTTCTTGCGGATTTTGATGGCGAAATCTGTATTTTGCGGCAAATCGCCGCTGTTCGGATGGCGAAAAGCCACGAAAGCGTCCGTTTCGTCAGATTCGTTCGATCAGCTCTTTTGCCACGTCGAGGTACTCCTGCGCACCTTTACTGCGGCGGTCGTGGTAATAGACCGGCACGCCGAAGCCGGGCGCCTCGGAGAGCTTGACGTTGCGCGAGATCGTGGTGGAGAACAGCTTGTCCGCGTAGTGCTTTTTTAGCTCGGAAATGACCTGCACCGACAAGAGCAAGCGGCTGTTGTACATTGTGACGAGAATCCCGGCAATGTTTAGTTTGGCGTTGTAGTGCTGTTTGATGCGGCTGACGGTAATCATCAGCTGTGACAGCCCCTCCAGCGCGTAAAATTCACACTGCATAGGGATGATGACGCCGTCGGCGGCGGTCATAGCGTTGATGGTCAGCATGCCGAGCGACGGCGGGCAGTCGATCACAATGTAATCAAATTCCTTGCGCAGGGGATCGAGAATCTCCCGCATGTGGAATTCGCTGTTTTCCATTTCGTAGAGGTCAAATTCGCACCCTGCCAGTGAAATGTTGGCGGGCAGAACCCAAAGATTGTCGAATTCGGTCTTCATAATGACGTCATCGACGTCTGTGCCCTCGGAAATGACGTCGCGCATGGTGTATTTGAGCGATTTTTTGGAGATGCCGACGCCGCTGGTGGCGTTTCCCTGCGGGTCAAGGTCAATGATCAGGACCTTTTTGCCCAGAACCCCCAGGGAGGCGGCGGTGTTGACAGTCGAAGTGGTCTTGCCGACACCGCCCTTTTGGTTGGCAAATGCAATGATTTTTCCCATGGAACCCTCCTGCCATCGTTTGTCTTTCACGTCCTCATTATAGCACAGCGGAGGCAAAAATGCAATAGAAAAGCGAAAATCCCTCTGATTTTTTGCAAAAACCGGGTGTTTCACGTGAAACATGCGGCGAGCACGTTCTTTTGCGGTCGCGCTGTCGAAATTGATGTGTTTCACGTGAAACGTTGCTTGCGAAGATGGGGGCTGCCCCGTGCGTTTCACGTGAAACATTTCTGCGGCAGGCTCTCGCCGCCTTGCGCTCGGAAAACCGTGTTTCACGTGAAACGCGCTTCTACTCTGCGCGGCGCAGACGGACGGTCACGGTCACGTCGCCCTCCCGCTCCTCCTTGCGGAACTCGCCGCGGATGCCGCTCCCACTCTCCTCCAGAATCTGCAGCGCATTGCGGATGGAGTTGTAGAACAGCCGGAGGTCCTTGATCGACCCTTTGAAGCGCGTGCACCGCGAGGCACACAAGTCCTGCAAGGGCGCAGGCAACTCTTCATCGGCGTCCTGCCCGGCTTTCCCGATTTTTCCGGGGATTTCAAGGGCTTTGGCGGTTTCGGGAACTTCACGGACAGCGGAGACGTGCTCGATTGGGTCGGCGGGGACGATTGGTTTTCCGAGAGGAACAGCCTCGACGGTGCGGCGAAAGCGCGCCATATCGTTCAGAATCCCGTCTATGTATTGCTCCGCGGCGCTAACGTTCATTTTGCAGACAATCATGTGCGTCAGAACGCTGTCGCGCAGGGTGGAATCCGGGATTTTCAGCAATGCGCGCGCGTGGCGCTCGGTCAAGCCTGCTTGCAGAATCTTTTCGCGCTCTTCCGGCGCCAACCGCAGAATCCGGAGCTTGTTCGCCACGGCGGACTGACTCATGGAAACACGCCGCGCCGTTTCCTCCTGCGTCAGATGAAATTCCGAGATCAGGCGCTGAAACGCTTCCGCCTGCTCGAACATGTTCAGATTTTCCCGCAAAAGGTTCTCAATGACGGCAAGCTCGGCGGAGGTCGCATCGTCGGTGTTGACGATGATACAGGGCACGGTGGCAAGCCCCGCCTGCTTCGCCGCGCGAAGACGACGTTCTCCGGCGATCAATTCATAAATGGTGGTCGGCGCACCACCGCGGACGGCGGGAGGTAACAGCACTTTGCGTACGGTCAGCGGTTGGAGAACGCCGTAATGTCGGATGGAGTCGGACAAGCGGAAAATGGCGTTCTGATTGAAGCAACTGCGCGGCTGGGAGCGGTTGGGGAGAATGTCCCCGACGGCGATTTCGTGGACGGCGCTGACGACGGTTTCTTCCTCCTCACGGGCGGGGGAAATCTTTTGCATGGACAGAAGCGGGACTCTTCGACGGATTTCGGTAATGGCAGACATGATGATACACTCCTTTTCATTTTTCGTCTTTTCCGGAGGGCGAGACGCCCTGCGGCTTTTGGTGAGAACAGTGTATCACGCCGTGGGCACGCAAACGGTCGCATTTGTACCGTGGGAAAAGGGGAAAAAGCGCCGTCAGACGCGCCGAAAAGGGCACAAAGAGGGGCAAGGGGAGAAAACGACGGGCAATATTGCCGACGGGAAAAGAAAAAAGCCGCTGAATTACAACGGCTTTTTCAGAATCTGCGCGTATTTTCGGGGATAATTTTTTGGGGTTGGGGTGACTTTTTTTATCAGAATCAGTGCGTGACGCTCCTCCGGCGACCCATCCGCGGGAAATAGCGGTGCGGGGAGACAGCTACCCGGCGTCCCGCCGAGCCGGGAAATGGCGGCGGTCGCTTGTTCCAGCTCCTCCTCTGCCTGCGCTCCTTTCAGCGCAATCAGGCTTCCCCCGACGCGCAAAAACGGTAGGGATAGCTCACAGAGGACGGGTAAACGCGCCACGGCGCGGCTGATGACCACATCGAACGACTCCCGCGCGGGCATTCCGACCGTGCATAGCTCCTCTGCGCGTCCACACACGGCACGCAGACGATCGGACGGGATGCCGAGAAGAGCGGCGGTCTCGGCGACGTAGCGTGCTTTTTTCTCGGTGCTGTCCAGACAGGTCAGCGACAGATCGGGGCGCGCCAACGCGAGCGGGAGCGACGGAAAGCCCGCACCGCACCCGAGATCGAGCACGGTCGCGCCCTGTGGCAGATGGCGCGCGGCGTGCAGGGAGTCGGCGTAATGGCGCAGAAGGATGCCCCGCAGATCGGTGATCGTGGTCAGATTCATGTGATCGTTGACCTCCAGCATGCGGCAGGTCAGGCGGTAGTGCGCCTCGCACAGCGCGGGGTCGTCGGCATACTTCGGCAGGTCGTTGCGGCGCAGGGTGTCCTGCCACAGGGCGGAAAATTCGGATGCGGATGGTGCAGTCATGAGTGTTTCTCCTGAAAACGGGTGTTTTTGTGCCGGAATTCCGGCAAGAAGCGGGCGCGGCGATGCTTCGGGCTGAAATGTGACGGGCGTCTTTGACGATTGCTCTCGCCCCGGGAGGACGGACGGAGCGTCGTTACTTCAAGCCGAGATAAATGAGCAGAACGGAAATATCCGCCGGGTTGACGCCGCTGATGCGCGATGCCTGCCCGATGGTCAGTGGGCGTACGCGGTCGAGCTTCTGCGCCGCTTCCAGCCGGAGTCCGCGCAGGTTTTTGTAGTCCAGGTCGCTGGGCAGGCGCTTGTCCTCCCACTTGCGGTGGCGCTCCACCTCGGCAAGCTCCCGCCTGATGTAGCCCTCGTATTTGACCGAAATTTCGACCGTTGCGCGCACGCGGGCACTCAGGACAGGGCGGTCGGGGTCGATCGCGGCGAGTGCATCGTAGGTCACGGCGGGGCGGCGAAGCAGATCGGCAAGCGAAATGCCGCTTTCCGTCGGCGTTTCGCCGAGCGAAAGAAGCAGGGGGTTGACCTTGGCGGGCGAAAGGTGCACGGCGGACAGGCGGCAACATTCCTGCTCGATGGCGTCGCGCCTTGCTTCAAACAGGGCGTATTGCGCATCGCTGACCAGCCCGACCCGCCGTCCTGCCGGGGTCAGCCGCAGGTCGGCGTTGTCCTGACGGAGCAGGAGCCGATATTCCGACCGCGAGGTCATGATGCGGTACGGCTCGTTTGTCCCCTTGGTCACCAGGTCGTCGATCAGCGTCCCGATGTAGCTTTCGCAACGGTCAAGAATGAGCGGTTCCTCGCCCTTCAGCGCCAGCGCCGCGTTGATGCCGGCGACCAGTCCCTGCGCCGCTGCCTCCTCGTAGCCCGAGGTGCCGTTGAACTGCCCTGCCCCGTACAGCCCGCGGATGGACTTGCACTCCAGGGTCGCCAGAAGCTGGGTCGGGTCGATGCAATCGTACTCGATGGCGTAGGCGTAGCGCATGATCTCGGCGTGCTCAAAGCCGTCAAGCGTGCGCAGCATAGCGATCTGGACGTCGGTAGGCAGCGAAGTTGAGAAGCCCTGGAGGTACATTTCCTCGGTGTTCTCGCCCAGCGGCTCAACGAAAAGCTGGTGGCGCCCCTTGTCGGCAAAGCGTGTCAGCTTGTCCTCAATGGAGGGGCAATAGCGCGGTCCCGTGCCATGGATCGCGCCCGAATACATGGCGCTCCGATGGATGTTTTCCCGGATGATGGCGTGCGTGCGCGCGTTGGTGTAAACGACGTGGCACGGGAGCTGGGCGGCGGGGTCGAACGTTCCCTCCGGCGTGAGCGCGGCGTATGGGACGATGCACTCCTCCCCCGGCTGTTCCTCGAGTCGGTCGAGATCGATCGACGCGCGGCGCACCCGGGCGGGCGTTCCGGTCTTGAAGCGCATCAGACGCAAACCCTCGCGCTCCAGCGCGACATTCAGCCCCTCGGCGGGAAGCTGACCGTCCGGTCCCGCGGGATAGTTGACATTCCCCACGAAAACACGCCCGCGCAGATACGTTCCCGTGCATAGAATCAGCGCGTCGCACATCCAAACTTCACCCAGTTTTGTAATCAAATGGGAAATTCTTTTGCCGCCGTTTCCGTCGTCACACACGCCGAAATCCACGATCTCCGCCTGAACGATGCGTAAGCCCGGCTGACGCTCAAGCGTTTCTTTCATATATATATGGTAGCGCACGCGGTCCGCCTGCACGCGCTTGGAACGTACGGCGGCACCCTTGCCCGTGTTGAGCGTGCGGCTCTGGAGCGTCACCGCGTCGGCGGCACGCCCCATCTCACCGCCCAGCGCGTCGATCTCAAAGACGAGATGCCCCTTGCCCGTCCCGCCGATAGAGGGATTGCAGGGCATGTTGCCGATGGCGTCCAGCGAGAGCGTGAACAGAACCGTGTCCAGCCCCATGCGCGCGCAGGCGAGCGCCGCTTCGATGCCCGCGTGCCCCGCGCCGACCACGGCAACGCGCGTTTGATGATAGAGGTCCCCCGCGGGAGCCTCGGTTTCCCAATCTGACTGCATGGCGATTTTGTTCCCGCCCCGCACCGCGACGCGCGGCGGAGGCTTCCTTTCTTTTCCGATCCGTAGCCGGGAGACGTCCGCGGCATCCGCGCCTGTCCGCCCCAAAATAATCATGTCGGAAAATTACATACTATACCAGTATCTATCATATCACATTTTTCCCGGGAAGTCAAGAAAAACCGCGCAAATTACGCCCCGGGTCTTGCGCGCGGGGGGCGAATGTGGTATACTGCAAGCGAGGCAACACCGCACAATTCGGGGACGCCAAACGGCACACTTGCGAGCGCTTCTTCCAACATATTTCACAAAAATTTTTGGCGGCAGCCCCGACGGCGGGCGGAGTTTTATCGTCTGACGAAGAATCCGACTGCGCAACTCAGCATCCGAATTGCGCGGTATTGCTTCGAGCAAACCATCGGCGCGGAATTTCATCGACAGCGCATGGAAAAGGACCACCGGGAAGCCCCGGGCAGGAGGGACGGAAAATGTCGAAAAGCAAAAAGCTGCACGTGTTGATTCTCCAGCATATGGACCTGGTCTGGCGGCGGTGCTTCGCGCGCGACAGCCTGGACGGAGAGCAGGTTTTCTGCTCCTATACCACGCTTGAGGAGGCGCAGATTTCCCAGATGCTGTCGCTCGCCGAGCGCGACGGCGTTTGCGTCGCCATTGAGCAGGTTCTGAGCGTGGAGGCGTATCTGCGGGAAAATCCGGACGAACTCGACCGCCTGCGTCGGCTCGTCCGCGCGGGAAAGCTGGAAATTCTCGGCGCGGGCATGGCGGCGCTCGACACCAACCTGCTGACGGGCGAAACGCTCCTGCGCAATCAGACCGACGGCGCGCGCTACCGCGCCCGCGTCCTCGGGCAGGCGCCGCAGAGGTGGGCGAATTGCTGTGACCTGTTCGGACTGTCCGGGCAGATGCCGCAGATTTACCGCCTTGTCGGATACCGCGGAATTTGCCAGTTCAGCCGGGTCTTCCCCGAAAACAAACCCGCGTGGCGCGGCATTTACGACAACTCGCTGATCGCGCTGGCGAATAACGAGCGCACTACCACGCGGATCCACTTCGGACGCTACGTCCCCATCTGCCCCGTGTGCCGCGGCGCGGGCTGTGTCGCCTGCCGCATGACGGGAACGGACCTGTCCTACATCGGCGACAGCAAGGTCAACCTTGCCGAGGCAAGACGCGCGCTGGAGGTGCACCGGGAGGACGACGGTGATACCTGGGCGATGTTCTGGTCGGAGGAGGGCATGCTCGACGAGACGTTTGCCGACGACCTGCGCGCGCTCGCCCGTGAGCTTGGCTACGGTGCGGTGGATTTTGTCACGCCGGGCGACTATAACGCCGAGGCGTTCGACCCCATCGCGGATCGGATTGAGCGGGGCGAGATGAGCGAGGAGGACGTCCAGCCCGAGCGGGAGGCGAACGTCGTCGCGACCGGCTGTTATACTTCACGTATTGTCCTCAAACAGCGCCTGCGGGAGGCGGAGGCTGCCCTGTGGGGGGCGGAAAAGCTGGCGGCGTTCGCCGCGCCGTACCTGCCCTACCCGGCGGGAAAGCTGGAAAATCTCCGCAAAAAGCTCTACCTGCTCGGATTCCACGACGCCGTGACTGGTTCTCACAGCGACGCGGCGTATGAGGAGCTGCTCGGCGTGTGCCGGGAGCTTCGGCGCGGGGCATGGCAGATCGCGCAGGCGGCGGGAGCGAGCCTGTGCGCCGGAATGAAGCCCCTGCCGGTCGCCGGCGGGCGGAGCTTTGTGCTGATGAACCCCGCCGATACCGACGCGCACGGCGTTCCGCTGTCGTTGTCGCTTCACACCGTCGCGCGGACAGAGCTTCGCGTGCTGGACGCCCAGGGGACGCCGCTGACTGTTGTGGAGACCCGGTGGTGCGCCATGCCGTCCGGTTGGCGGGCAGACGTGACATTCCTGGGCGATGTCCCGGCGCACGGGTGGAATACGTTTGTGCTCGTCCCGGACGAGACCGACGCCCTCCCGACCGACGCGCCGAATGCCCCCGCAACCCCCGTCGATTCCGACGCCGCGACGGAGAGCCTTGACTCCGACGCCGCCCCGACCGTCGATTCCGATACCGTGGAAGTCCCGGAGGTCAACAAAGCCACGGGACCGGTCGCCCCGACGCCGGAGGAGAACGAAGCCTCCGACGCGCCGGAAGCGTTCATTGAAAATGAGTTTTACCGGATCGACCGCCGCGGTATCCTCGACCGCAAAACGGGGAAAATCCTTTGCGGCACGGGAGAATTTCGCATTTCTGACGACATCGGAGACCCGTGGGGACGACACGAGCCGGAGAAAAATCACCACGCCCTGCCCTTCGCATATACCCGCGCCGAGCACGACGGAGCGCGTCACGTACTGCACCTGAGCGGCGGCGACGCCTCCCCCGCACCGCAGGGGACGGAGGGCGCGGAGTGGATGCAATACACCCTGCACGTGACGCTGATCGACGGGTGCGACACGGTGTATTACCGCGCGGACGTGGACTGGCGGGTGCATGACCGCCGCCTGTACGCGGCGATTCCGCTGTCCTTTGCCTGCCGCGAGGCGACCTATCAGATTCCGTTCGGAACCATCCGCCGTGGGCTGTGCTCCGGGGAAAAGGGTCCGCTCGGCTACTGTGATGAGTGGCCCGCGCTGGACTGGTTCGCCGCACAGGAGGCGACGAGCGGCGACGCGGTCGTGCTGATGCAGCGCGGACTGCACGGTTGCCGCGTCATCGGGGATGCCATGGAGATTTCCCTGATGCGCGTCGCGCCTCTGCGCTCGGATCTGTTGCACGACGGGTGCATGGAGGCAAGCGCCCACTGCTTTGAATTTGCACTGACCGTTTCCCACGGCGGGGCGACCGCCTGCGACCCGACCGGATGCGCAACGCTGTATCAGACGACGTTTACCGCGCAGGAGATCTTCGCGCCCGCGGACGACACCTCCGCAAACGACGCCCCTGCAAACGACGCCCCTGCAAACGACGCCCCCGCAAACGACGCCCCCACAAGCAATGCACCTGCAAAAGATGCCTGTGCAGACGCCCCCACGTCGGCGGAATGTTCCGCACCGTGCGGAATGGCACAAAACGGAGCGCCCGGAGTCGCACAAAAGGCACCGCGCGGACAATTCTTCCCCGCGGCAGAGGGCGGCGTCCATATTCCCGCACTCTTCCGCCGTGAGGACGGAGCGCTGGTCGCGCGCTTCTTCGACGCATACGGACAGGGCGGCGTGCTGTCACTCCCCGCGGGCGTCGTCGCCTGCCCCGCTGACGCGTTCGGCGGAAATGCCCACGCGATGGGCGCGCCTGCAGTGAAGCTCCGCCCCTACGAGATCGCCACGGCGGTCATCCGGACGGCGAGCGGCGCGGACTCCGCGAAAAAGCCGAAAAATTGAGCGGCGAAAAGCCAAAAATCTCCGCCCGAACCGCGCCCCCCAAAATTCTACCCCCTGAAAATCGCCCCCCGAACGCCTCATCAAAATTCCAAATCGCAAAGGAGAATCCCGCCGTGACGCACATGCCTGCTCTGACGACCCCTCCCGCCGGGTGGGAGGACGTTTTCCGACGCTTTTTGTGGGACGACAGAACGAATTCCGCCCCGGATGCCACCGCCGAAGCGCTTTTGCAATTTCTGGACGAAGAATATGCAAATCGCGAGGTCTACCCCGTCCCGGAAAACGTGTTCCGCGCCCTGCGGGAGACCCCGCCCGCGCGCGTCCGCGCTGTCATCCTCGGGCAAGACCCCTACCATGAGCCGGGACAGGCGCACGGACTGAGCTTTTCCGTCCCGGCGGGCGTGCGCCTGCCGCCGTCACTGCGCAACATCTTCAAGGAGCGTGAGAGCGACCTCGGCATCCCCGCCGCGGGCGCGTCCGGCGACCTGTCCGCGTGGGCGCGCCGGGGCGTTTTGCTCCTCAATGCCACACTGACCGTGCGCCGCGGCGCGGCGGGAAGCCATCGCGGGCACGGCTGGGAGCGCTTCACCGACGAAATTCTGCGGGCGCTCGACGCACGGAGCACGCCGATGGTGTTCATTCTGTGGGGCAAGGACGCCCGCGCCAAGCGTCGGTTCCTCGAAAACCCCGCCCACCTCGTGCTGGAATCCGAACACCCCAGCCCGCTTTCTGCGTGGCGCGGCTTCTTCGGCTCGCGCCCGTTCTCGGCGACCAACGCCTTTCTGACCGCCCACGGACTGCCGCCCATCGACTGGCATAACGACGCCTGAAAATCTCCGTTTTGCAGGATGAAAACGGCAAACTTGCACGACGTTGTGAAATATGCACAAAAAATATCGTGATATTTTATAAATTTGTTTTCAAATGACAGTTGAAAAAGCCGGGGAAATCGTGTATAATATCAACATCCCAAAGAAAGTGAGGCACAGAGAGATGCTCCGTGAAGCGACGACACGCACACCCCATACCGACGCGACACGACCGACTACCGTGACTGCGGCGTTCTCTGCGCGCGCTTGTTTTGAATGTGCCCCTGCGCATGAAGTGAAGATTTCTGTGGATACTGTTCTTGCAGTGTCCATTTTTGTTATTCTTGCCGTCCTGGTATGCCTGTGCTCGCTGAGCCTGCGCGTACTGCTGCCGATGCTGGTCATTGTAGCCGTACGAATTACGGTCGTCAATCTGCAGATTTCCGGGAAAACAGAATATGGCAAGGTAGAACAAGACGCAACTATACGGTGGGTTCGGAAAAATACAGCCGAGGCGTAAGGAAAACGCCACCCGCGTAAGATGCAGACGGTTTTGCATTGCAAGACCGTCTTTCTTATTTCTTTGATTTGACGGTGAGATGCCCGCCGGCAGATCACCTCAAAATAAAAAATACTTTTCATATAATTCAAAAGGAGAAAACAACAATGAAAACGTGCAGAAAAATCGTCTCATTCGCCGTCGCCGTACTCATGGCGGTGACATGTCTTACGGGCTTGACCGCGTGCGGCAGCAAGGACGCCTGGCCGACCGATAAAGACGGCATGACAGAGCTGCTCATCGGCGGCATCGGGCCGACCACGGGCGGATATTCCAACTACGGCCTGTCGGTTCAGCATGGCGCTGAGATCGCCGTCCGGAAGATCAACGAGATGGGCGGCGTCAACGGCTTCAAGTTTGTTCTTGAGTTTGAGGACTCGCAGGCAGATCCCGCCAGCGCCGTTGCCGCTTACGGAAAGCTGATGGATAACGGCATGAAGGTGTCGCTGGGCGCTGTGCTGTCCGGCGAAACGGCATCCGTCGTCAAGGAGGCGGAGGCAGATAAGATTCTTGTCCTGACGCCCTCCGCATCGTCCATGGCTGCCATCGCGGGCAACGATTGCGCGTTCCGCGTCTGCTTCAACGACCCGTACCAGGGCGTCGCGGCGGCACAGTACGTGACTCGCTACAACCTGGGCACCAAGGTCGCCGTGTTCTACGGCAGTGATAACGACTACTGCGTCGGTCTGTACGAGAACTTCAAGGCAGAGTGCGAGAAGAGCGGCGTGGAGATCGTCAGCGTCCAGACCTTTACAGCGGATACCAGCACCGACTTCTCCACCCAGATCAACGCGATAAAGGCGTCGGGCGCCGACCTGGTGTTCCTTCCCATCTACGCGGAGGAGGCTTCCTCCTTCCTGACGCAGGCAGCCGGCAAGCTGGACGGTGTGCGTTGCTTCGGTTGCGACGGACTTGACGGTCTGCTCGGCAAGCTGGGCAACAACACCGCCAACGCCGAGGGCGTTCTGATGCTCACGCCCTTTACCGCAGACGATACCGGCAGCGCTACCGCTGAGTTTGTCAGTGCGTACAAGGCGGCATACGGCGCGGTTCCCGATCAGTTCGCCGCCGATGCCTACGACGCCGTGTTCGCCATCGCCGAGGCGCTCAAGACCGCGAAGCTGACCTCCGAGGACAAGGATGACTTCAACACCCGCATCGTCGGGGCAATGACCAAGATCAAGGTCAGCGGTCTGACGGGCGAGATGTCCTGGACAAAGGACGGCGAGGTCGCCAAGGACGCTAAGCTCATGGAATTCAAGGGCGGCAAGGTCGTCGCTTACACGAAATAATCCGCATCGCGCAATGACCGGGGACGGCACCTGCAAGGACGCCGACTCCCCGGTCGCGACCGCAGTCCCGGGACTGTGGTTCGGGACTGCACGCACGCCGGACAGAGGGGAAACCCGCCGATGCGCGCCCGGTCGAAATCTCAAAGAAACGGAGAGACAGGCACTCTTATGACAATGTTCATTCAGGCGCTCATCAGCGGACTGACGCTGGGCAGTATTTACGCGCTCATGGCGTTGGGTTACACCATGGTCTACGGCATCGCGAAAATGCTGAATTTTGCGCACGGCGATATTATTATGGTGGGAGCGTACGCGGTCATCGTCTCGGTCAACCAGGCGAAATTGCCCGGACCGGTCGGGATCCTCGTCAGCATTCTGGTCTGCGTGCTTCTGGGCGTGACCATCGAATTTCTGGCATACCGCCCGCTCCGCAAGGCGCCGCCGCTTGCCGTTCTGATTACCGCCATCGGCGTTTCCTATCTGCTTCAGAACCTGGCACTGCTGATCTTCGGCTCGGAGCAAAAGGGCTTCCCCGCCCTGTTTGACCTGCCGAACTTCCGGGTCGGTTCTGTGGTGCTTGAGGGAAAAATGCTCATGACCCTGATCGTTACCGCCATCATCATGATCGCGCTGACGCTGTTCATCAGTAAAACGCGCATCGGAAAAGCCATGCGCGCGGTCTCCGAGGACAAGGAAGCCGCCACGCTCATGGGCATCAGCGTCAACCGCACCATCAGCGTCACCTTTGCGATCGGCTCGGCGCTGGCGGCGGTCGCGAGCATCTTTTTCGGAGTCACCTACGTCTATATCAAGCCGACTACGGGCGCTATGCCCGGAATCAAGGCGTTTACCGCGGCAGTGTTCGGCGGCATCGGGTCGATCCCGGGCGCTATGCTGGGCGGAATCCTCCTCGGAATCATCGAACAGATGTCCAAGACCTACATATCCACGCTGTGGTCGGATGCCATCGTGTTCGCCGTTCTGATCGTTGTGCTGGTCGTCAAGCCGATTGGCTTGCTGGGCAAGAAAGTAAGCGAGAAGGTGTAAGACGATGGAAAAAAAACAAGCAAAAAAGATTCTCGGCACAGTCTTCAATAAAAACGCAATCACCGTCTACGTTGTGATTGCGCTGTACGCAGTCCTCGGCGTCCTGGTGTACGGCGGCGGCGCGTCCCGCCAGCTCTCCGCCATGCTCGTTCCCGTCTCGTGCTATATCGTCATGGCGGTCTCCCTCAACCTCGTCGTCGGATTGCTCGGCGAGCTGTCGTTGGGACACGCGGGCTTCATGTCGGTTGGTCTGTTCACCGGGTGCCTGTTCTCCATCGCCACGGTGAACGTGCTCCCGATCGCCGTCCGCCTGCCGCTTGCCATGCTCATCGGCGGACTTGCCGCCGCGATCATCGGCCTCGTTGTCGGCCTTCCGGCTCTGCGACTGAAAGGCGACTACCTTGCCATCGTGACGCTGGCGTGCGGCGAGATCATCAAAAACGTCATCAATAACCTCAAGGTCACGGGCGGCGCGCTGGGTCTGAATACCAAGTCGGTCTACTCCAACGTCAAGACTCTGCTTCCCTTTGCCGTCGCCATCGTCCTCATCACCATCATCGTGGTGATGAATATGAAGAAATCCCGCCACGGCAGAGCGATCATGGCAATCCGCGATAACCGCATCGCCGCCGAGGCGACCGGCATCAACGTTACCTACTATAAGCTGATGGTGTTCGTCGTCGCGGCGTTCTTCGCGGGCATCGCGGGCGTGCTGTACGGGCATAGCTTCGCCATCATCAAGTCGAGCACCTTTGACTATAACATGTCCATCGAGATCCTCGTGATCGTCGTGCTCGGCGGCATGGGCAATATCAACGGCTCCATCATCGCCGCGATCATCCTCCAGGCTCTGCCCGAGGCACTGCGCGACTTTTCGGATTACCGGATGCTGGTGTACTCCATCCTGCTCATCGCCATTATGTTGCTCAACGCCAACCCGCGCTTTACCGAGTGGAAGGGGCGCCTCACCTGGGGCAACCTGTTCCGTTGGCTGACGGGAAAGAAAAAAGAAACAGAAGAGGATAGCGCGAAAGGAGGGACGGAAGCATGAATCGTGATATGAGAAACGGATCAAAGCTGGTTCCCTACCCCTCCCGCGCCGTCGTCCCGGAGCGCGACGCGAATAAGATTCCCGTGCTGGAGGCAATTCACCTTGGCATCGACTTCGGCGGACTGACCGCCGTGGATGATTTCTCCCTGCTCATCGGGCAGACCGAGATCGCCGGGCTGATCGGACCGAACGGTGCGGGCAAGACCACCGTTTTCAACCTTTTGACCAACGTGTATCAGCCCACGCGCGGAAACATTATGCTCAACGGGTACAGCACGGCGGGCAAAACCACCGCGCAGGTCAACTATATGGGCATCGCGCGGACGTTCCAGAACATCCGGCTGTTCTCCAACCTGTCGGTCGTGGATAACGTCAAGGTCGGACTGCATAATACCATGCACGAGAACCTGCTTGCCGCCATGACCCACCTGTTCGGCTACGGCAAGGAGGAAAAGCGCGCCACCAAACGCGCGCTGGAGCTGTTGGACTTCTTCCAGATGGCAGACCTGGCAAAGGCACCCGCGGGAAGCCTTCCCTACGGAGCACAGCGGCGACTGGAGATCGTCCGCGCCCTGGCGACCGAGCCGCGCATTTTACTGCTTGATGAGCCGGCGGCGGGCATGAACCCGTCGGAGACCGCCGAGCTGATGGAAAATATCCGCCGCATCCGCGATACATTCGGCATCGCCATCATGCTCATTGAGCACGATATGAAGCTGGTCATGAGCATCTGCGAGGGTATCTGCGTGCTGGATCACGGCAAGGTCATTGCCAAGGGCTCGCCCGAGGAGATCAAGAGCAACCCGACGGTCATCCAGGCATACCTCGGCAAGAAAAAGGAGGCGTGAGATTTTATGCTGTCTGTTGAGAATCTGAATGTGTATTACGGAAAAATCCACGCACTCAAGGACGTCTCTCTGGACGTCAAGGACGGCGAGATCGTCGCCCTGATCGGCGCCAACGGCGCGGGAAAATCGACCACGCTGAAAACGATTTCGGGCATTTTGCGCTCCCGCACGGGAAGCGTCACCTTCATGGACGAGAATATCTCCCATATCGAGCCGTACCGACTGGTTTCCAAGGGACTGGCGCATGTCCCCGAGGGGCGGCGCGTCTTTCTTCAGATGACCGTGCAGGAGAACCTGGAAATGGGCGCATATACCTGCCCCGAGAATATCAAAACGGGTATTGACGACGTGTTTGCCCGCTTCCCGCGGCTGAAGCACCGTAAAAATCAGGTGGCGGGGACGCTTTCCGGCGGCGAACAGCAAATGCTCGCCATGGGACGCGCCCTGATGAGCCGCCCGAAGCTGCTCATGCTGGATGAACCCTCCATGGGTCTGGCGCCCATCCTCGTCCAGCAGATCTTTGATATTATCAAGGAATTGCACGCGGCGGGCACGACCGTCCTGCTTGTCGAGCAGAACGCGGAAATGGCGCTTGCCATCGCCTCCCGCGCCTATGTTATGGAGTCGGGGCGGATCGTTCTGTCCGGCACCGGCGAGGAGCTTGCCGAAAGCGACGAAATTCGCCGCGCATATCTTGGCGGGTAAGGGAGCGACGAGGGGGACGTCGTGGGGTACGACGTGGGAAACTTTTTGGGAAAAAGTTTCCCACACCCTTCCAAAACTTTTGTAGAGGGAATAGCTGTTCGACTTTAGGGTTCTAAAGGGGGAGAGCTACCCCTCTTTTTTTTGTTCGCTTTCTTCAAAGTTTTCGCTGTTCTCTTTTTAAGTTTTCGACAACCTTTTTCAAAAGGTTGCGCGGGTCAAGGGCGCGAAGCCCTTGTCGCCGCCCGCAGGCGGCGAAACTCTCGCGGCATTTTCTTTTTTGATAGCTTTTTTCTTTTGTGCCTCTGGTCTCAAAAGAAAAAAGCGGCTGAAAGAGCTGAATTGTTTGGAACCGTAGGTATTTTGTGCTTGCGGTTGGTGTCTACTTTGGGTTTGAAGTCTTTGATGTAGGATGTGGGGGAAGAACCCCTCAAACGTCGGGGTTGCTCCCCCCACGCCCCTCACTCCAAGGCTTTGATGCGCGTCGAGCCGCAACGACGCGGCTCTTTGGCGCATTGGGGAGGGCGGCGCAGGGGCGCGCCGATGACCCCTCCCCAGACCCCTCCCGGGCTTGCCGCGGTATAGAAAGTTGGGTGCGGGGCGGTTCTCCCCCACCTCGCCCGGGGAGCGCTGAAATTCAGAAAGCCGGGCGAGGGAAAGCGCGGGGAGTTGCTGAAATGTGTGGTAGCACGGGCGGTTCTCCCCCCTATCCCACCTATTCTCTATATGCGGCGCACAGCCAAGGAAGTGGGAGGAGGCGGAGGGACCGCGGCAAGCCGCCAAACTTCGGCGTTTGAGATGGTTTCTCCCTCCGCAAAAACAGCTAAAAACATTGTTTTTTCTGTGTGGAAAATTTAGATTTGTTTCGTTTGCGCTGGGTATCTACTTTGGGTTAGAAGTCTTTCGTGCAGGATGTGGGGGAAGAACCCCTCAAACGTCGGGGTTGCTCCCCCCCACGCCCCTCACTCCAAGGCTTTGATGCGCGTCGAGCCGCAACGACGCGGCTCTTTGGCGCATTGGGGAGGGCGGCGCAGGGGCGCGCCGATGACCCCTCCCCAGACCCCTCCCGTTGGCTTTCTCCCGGGCTTCCGCTGTCCCTCACTAAAGTTTTGCCCGCAAGCGGGCAGGGTCGTGGGCGACGCCCCGCGTCGCGCTCCGCGGGCGGTTCTTTCCTGTCCCTGCCGCCTCCCCCGCCATCGGGCGCGGTCAGACTATTGCGACTCCGCGCGCCCCCGTCGGGCATAACAAAAACGGGGGTGCTAAAAACTTGATGTTCTTAACACCTCCGCGCTTCCCCAAAAACGTTCGGAGAGCGGGCTGTCGGTCTTTCCAATCTGTGAGAGACCAACAGCTTCTTTTAATTTTTGTCGGCGACCTCCGTGGCGACCTCCGCGACGGTCTTGGTGGCGGACACCGCGGCGGGCGCTTGCGCCTGCAACTGCTTCTGATTGTATTGCAACGTGTATAGCTGGTAGTACCTCCCGTGCATTGCAAGCAGCTCCTGGTGCGTCCCCTCCTCCACGATTTGCCCGTGCGACAACAGATAAATGATGTCGGCGTGCTGGATGGTCGAGAGTCGGTGCGCCACGATCAGCATGGTCCCGATGTTCATCATCTTTTCCATCGAATCCTGAATGAGCACCTCGGTTTCGGTGTCGATGTTGGCGGTCGCCTCGTCGAGGATCATCACCGAGGGTTTGTGGAGCAGGGTGCGGGCAAAGGAAAGAAGCTGTCGCTGTCCCGCCGAGAAGTTGTTACCGCGCTCGCGCACGACCTCGTCCAGCCCGTGCTCCAGCTTGCCGATGAAGCGGTCGGCGTTGACGTAGCGGCAGGTCTCCATGATCTGCTCGTCGCTCACGTTCTCCATGTGGAGCGTCAGATTGCTGCGGATGGTTCCCGAAAACAGGAAAACATCCTGGAGCATCTGCCCGAAGTGGCGGCGCAGGGCGGACAGCTTGATTTTGCGGACATCCACTCCGTCGATGAGGATTTCGCCGCGCACCACGTCGTAGTTGCGACAAATCAGCGAAAGGATGGTGGATTTTCCCGAGCCGGTCGAGCCGACAAACGCCGCGGTCTGCCCGGGCGTGATGTGGAACGAAACGTCTCTCAGCACCCATTCGTCGGGGAGGTAGGCGAACCACACGTGGCGGAACTCAATGTCGCCGCGGATTTCGCTTGGTTCGATGGCATCGGGCGCGTCCTTGATGGTCGGCTCGGTGTCGAGCACCGTGTAGATTTTCTCCGCCGAGGCGAACGCCGACTGAAGCGTGTTGAACTGCTCGGCGAGCCCCTGAATCGGGTCGAAAAACTTGGAAATGTACATGTAAAAGGTGACGATAATGCCGCCGTTCAGCGTCTGACCGAGGACGGAGTGCCCGTCGAGCACTCCGCGCCCGCCCAGGTAGAACAGGCACAGCACCGAGCAGACATAGAGCATGTAAACGATGGGTCGGAACACGCCGAACACCAGAATCTGCTCGTTTTTCGCTCGCCCGAGCGCGGCGTTCTTGCCGGAAAACTCCTTCATTTTGCGCGCTTCACGGTTGAAAATCTGCGTGACCTTGATGCCGGAGAGGTTCTCCGAGAGGAAGGTGTTGATGTCGGTCGTTCCGTCCTTGACGCGTCGGTGGGCGCGGCGGGAGAACTTCCGGAAGATCAGCGTGAACAGGAAAATGAACGGGACAAAGCACAGCACCATGAGCGCCAGCTCGTAATTGAGCAGGAACATGGCGGTGAGCACGCCGAGAATGACGAAAATGTTGCGCACCAGGTTGGTCAGAACGCTGGTGAACATGCGCGAGATCGCCTCGGTGTCGTTGGTGACACGCGTGACCAGCTTGCCCACGGGCATCGTGTTGAGCTGTTCATGCGAGAGCGACTCAATGTGGGCGAAAACCTCCTCGCGGATGGCGGTCAGAATTTTCTGCCCGGTTCTTTGCAGAACGAGCGCCTGCACATAGTTGCAGATCAGCGAAATAATCAGCACGCCCGCGTAGGCGGCGACCATGAGATAGAGCGAGGACAGGTGGAAAACTCCCTTGACCAGCTCCTCCAGCTCGCCGATGAGGAGCGGGGAGATGATGTCGTAGGCGATGGAAAACAGCATTGCCACTCCCACCAAAAGAAAGCTCTTCCAGTAGGGTCGCGCGTACACCATCAGACGGCGCAGAATTTCGCGGTCGGACATGGTACGTTCGTTTTCGGGAACGCCCTTTTTGTTTTTCAGCGACAGCCACGCGACGGAAAAGCAGAGCGCCAGCGCGCCGACGATGCCGCCGACGATCAGGAGAGGGTAATATTCACGCATGCGAAGCACCTCCCTCCTCTTCCAGCCGTTGCAGCTCGACCATGTGGTGATAGCCCGGGCAGGTCGCATAAAGCTCGTCGTGCGTTCCGGCGGCGACCAGGCGACCGTCGTCCAAAAACAGAATCTTGTCCATGCGCTCCACCGTGGAGAGGCGGTGCGCGATCAGAATGGTGGTTCGTCCGGCGCGGCTCTCCTGAAGATTGTCAAGAATGACGCGCTCGGTCTTGGTGTCCACCGCGGACACCGAGTCGTCGAGAATCAGTACGGGCGCGTCCTTCATCAGCGCGCGGGCGATGGAAATGCGTTGCTTCTGCCCACCGGAGACGGTGACGCCGCGCTCGCCGAGCACGGTCTCGTAGCCGTCGCGGAAAGCGGAAATGTCGCCGTCAATGTCCGAAAGCCGGGCGGCGGCGACCACGCGGTCAAGCTCGTCCCCCTCGGCGCCGAAGGCAATGTTGCTCCGGATGGTCTCGCTGAACAGGAAGTTGTCCTGCGGGACATAGGCGCACGCGGCGCGGACGTCCCGGATGGGGAGCGAATTGACATCGCGCCCGTCGAATAGAATGGTTCCGTCGGGGACGTTGTATGTACGGAGAATCAGATCGACCAGCGTGGATTTGCCCGCGCCCGTCTTGCCGACCAGCCCGACGCGCTCGCCGGCATGGATGGTAAAGCTGATGTCCGACAGTACGTCAAAGTCGCCGTCGGGGTAGCGGAACGACAGGTGGTTGAACGTAATCTCCCCGCGCACCGGCTCCTCAAGCGGCGTGACGTCCGCGCGGTCGGTCACGTCCACCTCGGCGTCGAGCAACTTCCCGATGCGCCGCAGGGACGCCTTGCCCTGAGCACCCATCTGAATCAGCTGGGAGACCGCCATGATGGGCCAGATGACCGCATCGAAATAGCCGATGAACTCGACCAGCTGTCCCGCGTCGAATTTGCCGTAGTAGACCATGGTGCCGCCGTAGCCGAGGATGACGCAGATGACGGATTCAATGAACAGCGTGATGAAAATGTCCATCAGGACGGACAGACGGGTGTATTCGATGTTCGCTTTTTCGTTTTTCTTGTTGATTTTGCGGAAAGCGATCAGCTCCTGCGTCTGCTTGACGAACGCCTTGATGACGGCGATGCCGGAGAAGCTCTCCTGCGTGAAATCCGACAGATCGGAGAACGACTGCTGTCGCTCATCCCACTTCTTGGTCAGATACTTGTCCAGAATGGTCGCCGAAACAAGCAGAAGCGACATGGGGATCAGGGAAAGCAGGGTCAGAGTTCCGTCCATGCGGATCATGCGGATGATGGCGAGCACGCCGAGGAACAGCGCGTCGAAGAACATCATGAAGCCCCAGCCGAAGCAGTCCCAGACGGTTTCCAGATCGTTGGTGAAGAGGGACATGAGGTCGCCGACCTTGTTGACCTGATAATACTGCTGAGAAAGCTCCTTGCTGTGATCGAACATGCGGCGGCGCAGATCGGTTTCGACACGGACCGCCGACCCGAGGAAGCAGAAGCGCCAGCAGAAGCGTCCGACCACCAGGATGAGAATGACGAAGATCATGGGGCGGCAGATGTGGTCGAGCAGGAAGTTCAGGTCAAAAGGGACCTTTTTGCCGTCGAGCAGGACGAAGCCCTCGTTGACGCCATTGATGAGCATGCGGTAGAGCTGAGGGATTTCCAGCTGGAAATAGTCCACGAGCACCAGTGCGCACAGACCGAGCAGCAGGACGCCGCTGTATTTCAGGTAATAGCGGTTGATATGTTTCCCGAAGATCATGGGTGAGAACGCCTCCTTTCGGCGCAAAAAGCCATGTTTTATCATGATACCACAAAAAAAGCGGTTTGTCAACTGTGGGGGGGAAAATGTTATGTGGGCTTTTGAAAGATTTTGCTGTCCCTCTCCAAAGTTTTCGCCGCCTTTTTCAAAAGGCGGTGGGGGCGGGGGCAAAGCCCCATGTCGCCGCCCGCAGGCGGCGAAACTCCTTGGCGTTTCTTTTTTGGGATTGCCCGCGGTAGGCACTGCCGCGGCAATCGGTTTTCTTTGCGCCTCTGGCTTCAAAGAAAAAGCGGCTGACAGCGCTGAATTGTTTAGAATTGTAGGTGTTTTGTGTTTGCGGCTGGTATCTACTTTTCGTTTAGGTCTTTGATGCAGGATGTGGGGGGAGAACCCCTCAAACGTCGGGGTTGCTCCCCCCACGCCCCTCATTCCTTGGCTGGATGCGCGTCGCGCCGCAACGACGCGGTGCTTTGCGCATTGGGGAGGGCGGCGGGGTAGACCCCCCGCCGATGACCCCTCCCCATACCCCTCCCGGGCTTGCCGCGGTTTAGAAAGCTGGGTGCGGGCGGTTCTCCTCCACCCCTCCCGTGGGCGCTGAAATGTAGAAAGTTAGGCGAGGGAAAACTCTCGACGAGTTTCCCCTCGCCGCCGGAGAAAGCACGCGGAGTGGGGCGAGATGTATAGTGGCGCGGGCAGTTCTCCCCCATTCCCCCCGCTCTCTGGGCACGGCGCACAGCCAAGGAAGTAGGAGGAGGCGGAGGGACCGAGGCAAGCCGCCAAACTTCGGCGTTTGAGATGGTCCTCTTCCCGCAAAGACCGCTGAAAGAATATTGTTTTTGCTATGCAGGAAAGTTGGATGTATTTCGATTGCTGTTTGCTTTTACTTTTGACTAAAGTCCTCCGTTGCGGGGTGGCAGAAAAGCCGACAATAAAAACGGAAAAACCATTGCAAAAAGACAATAACCGTGCTACAATAGACGTATCATTGCGCACGGAGGCATCATGTTAACGGAAATTACTCAAACAAAAAAGAAAAAACTGTTCGGCGGACAGGATGAGCTGGACATGACGCAGGGGAGCATCATCGGCAACCTCGTCACATTCGCCCTGCCCCTGCTTGTCGGGAACCTGTTCCAACAGCTATATAATATGGTAGACACCTATGTGATCGGGCAGACGGGAGACAGTGGAGCGTACGCCGCCGTCGGAAGCGTCGGACCGGTCATCAATATTTTGCTCGGCTTTTTCTCGGGGCTTGCCAGTGGCGCGGGCGTGCTGATCTCACAGTATTTCGGCGCGAAAAACCGCGAGGGCGTCCGCCGCACCGTCCATGCCGCCATGCTGATGACATTCGCCATGGGCGTGCTGTTCACCATCCTCGGTCTGGCGATGACGCCGGTCATGCTCCGCTGGATGCTCCACGAGTCCGCCGACGGGAGCGCCAACACCGTCCTCCCTCACGCCCGGGAGTATCTGATGATCTACTTTTCGGGCGTCATGAGCATCGTGGTCTATAATATGGGCGCGGGAATCCTGCGCGCCGTGGGCGACTCCCGCCGACCGCTGATGTTCCTGGTCGTTTCCGCTGTCACCAATACCGTGCTGGACTGCGTGTTCGTGTTCGGTTTCGATATGGGCGTTGCGGGCGTCGCGTGGGCGACCGTCATCGCGCAGACGCTCTCTGCCATTCTCACGCTGGTCGTCCTGCTCCGCACCGACAGCTGCGTCCGGTTCACCCCGTCGCAAATGCGGTTTGACCGCGAAATGCTCGGCAAGATCGTCGGAATCGGCATCCCCGCCGCCATCCAGCTGGCGCTGACCGCCTTTGCCAACGTCTTTGTGCAGTCCTACATCGCCAATATCAACGGCGTGCAGGAGGCGAACCTCGGCGGTTGGACGACCTATTCCAAGATCGACCAGTTTATTTTCCTGCCCATTCAGTCGCTGGCGCTCGCCGTGACCACCTTTGTCGGGCAGAATCTGGGCATCGGCAACGTCAAACGCGCCCGCCGCGGCACCTTGCTTGCCTACCTGATGTCCACCGCCTGCTCGCTCGCGATCATTGTGCCCGTTATGATCTTCGCCTCGCCGCTCTCCCGCCTGTTCAACTCCGACCCGGCGGTCGTCGCGGTCGCAACACGGTTGCTTCACATCATTACGCCGTTTTACCTGTTTTCCTCGATCAATCAGATCTTAGCCGCCTCCATGCGCGGCGCGGGAAACAGCCGGACGCCCATGATCGTCATGCTGTCTTCTTTCGTCGGCGTGCGGCAGATTTACCTGTACCTCATGTCGAATTTCGGCTCCAATGAACTGATTCCGATCGCCATCAGCTACCCTGTCGGCTGGTTTGCCTGCGCGTGCTTCATGCTGGCGTGCTTCTTCACCTTTGATTATTCTCGCGCCCGCCTGACCGGGGACGCGGCGGAAATCGACCAAAGGTAAAAACAATTGCAAAAAACAGAGCCTCCGGACCGTCATGGTGCCGGGGGCTCTTTGGTTGTCAGGCAAAAAAGAGGAGGCGGAAATGACCCCGCCCCCTCGGATGAGCCAATGGGCAAAGCGTCAAACGCGTCACCCGGAGCTGCTATGCAACATCACTCACCCGGGGACAGAGTACACCTTTTCGGGGGATTTGTCAAGTCCAAGTTTGCAAAATGGCGGCGAAAATCAAACACCGGATAGAATCCATCTATCCGGCACTTGATTGTATAAGCCATCACGATACCGAAAAATAAAATCGTGTTCGGTTTATACTGCAATGGTACACCAAGCCGGACTCGAACCGGCGACACCAAGCGTCGGAGGCTTGTGCTCTATCCATCTGAGCTACTGGTGCATGGGGGAATGATCCCCGAACAGTGTAAGTATAGCACATTTCGGAGGATTTTGCAAGGGTTTGCGGAAAAAATTTGCGGGGTTTGGCGCGGGAAACTTTCGACGAAAAAAAGAGATTTCAAAAAAAGCGCGAATAACGCTTGCTTTTTTTGCCAAAGCTATTGACAAGCCGTGCGGAAAGTGATATAATGATGCGCGTTGAGATTGGGGTATCGCCAAGCGGTAAGGCAACGGACTCTGACTCCGTCATTACCTAGGTTCGAATCCTAGTACCCCAGCC